>USBX01000300.1 GCA_900552995.1 uncultured Collinsella sp. | reverse complement strand
ACGTCGGCAGCGTCAGATGTGTATAAGAGACAGCAACGGAGTCACCGTGACCGCCGACGCCATCATGGGCGACAAGGATATGGTTACCATCGCCTATACGCTTACGTTCGACGATCCCGCTGCCCTGAAAAAGCTTTCCGAGCCGGGCGAGAACGGAACTATCGCCGGAAGTGTCGATGGAAACGTATACGTTGATGGCGAGCATGGCGGCCAAGGCCAATCATGGCTCATTGACAAGAACCCCAATGACTCCAGCATTCAATACTTTGCACAGTTCAGCGTTGAATCACCCGGCCTTATGGGCAGGACCGTCCGCACGCATATCAACTCTCTCGTTGTGCCACGTGCTGGCAAAGAGCTTCCCGAGTATAAGAAAATACTTACGGGCCCATGGGATCTTAAGTTCCAGCTGAATTACGAAGATACATCCGTTACGATTCCCGCGCCCAAATCGGTCAACTTTAACGGCACCAAGGCGACGATTCAAGAGGCCACCGTATCCTGCGTTGGCGTTTCAGTCCGCTACAACATAGATCGTTCCATCGAACACGACAACAACAGCGGCAAGATGTCTCAAAACATGGAGGAGTCTATGGATGCCGTTGGCAACATACCCCTCATCGTGACGTTCAAAGACGGTCATGTTGAGGACGCAACCAGCCACAGCGGCTATTTCGCAAATAAACTGGATAACGGCACCACTGATGTCCACAAGACCTGGCCGTTCTCGCAAGTTTGTGACACAGACAAGATTGCAAGCGTACAAATTGGCGATACGGTCATTCCCATGAATTCGTAACGCTACGCGGCTCGTATATGCACCCGGTTCCGCACTTCGCGTCTAAAGATGCGCTGTCATCGAGCAGCGTGAGCGCAAGGCCGCCCGTATGGTCGGCTGGGAACACCTCGTTGCGCTAAAAACCACCACGAAGGGGACCGGCACCTTTGTGGTGGTTTTGCTGACTCGTCCGACCTGTCCCAACGGTTTGTCTCAATCTGTAACAGGTAGGGCCCAAATAATCGGTTAGCTGTTACAGATCGAGACAGACCACGGATGCTCGGCCGAAAATCTCAATCTGTAACAGGCAGGAACGATTTTGCCCCTTAGATGTTACAGATTGAGATATTTGACAGCTTGAATCGGCATCGCCTACAGCGCGGCGACGACCTTGTCGCCCATCGTCGTGGTGCCGAGGATCTTATCTGCCGGGGTGTTGACATCGGCGATGTCACGGGTGCGCCAGCCCTCGTCGAGCACGCGCGCCACGGCGCTCTCGATCCACGCGGCTTGCTCGCCCATGTCGAGCGCGTAGGTCAGCAGCATCGCCACCGACAAGATTTGAGCCAGCGGATTGGCCACGCCGAGCCCCGCGATGTCAGGAGCGCTGCCAGCGCTCGGCCCAAACAGCGATACGCCATCATCCAGCGAGGCAGAGGCAAGCATACCGAGCGATCCGGTAATCTGAGCCGCCTCATCGGACAGGATGTCGCCGAACATGTTCTCCGTCACCACGACGTCAAAGTCTGCCGGTCGACTGATGAGCTGCATGGCGGCGTTGTCGACGAGCAGGTCCTCAAGCTCCACGTCGGAGTACTCCTCGTCTTGCACGCGATGCACGATCTCGCGCCACATGCGGCTCGTCTCCAGCACGTTGCGCTTATCAACGCTCGTCACCTTGCCGCGACGTTTGCGCGCCGCCTCAAATGCCTGGCGCGCAATGCGCTCAATCTCGTACTCGCGATACTCCATCACGTCGACCGCACGCTGACCGGCCGCACCCGCAGCGCCCGCGCAGGTCACGGATGCGGGCGCCAAAGTCCCACGGCATGTTGTAGCCCATCGTATCGGGGATGTTCACGACCGTGGCACCGGCCTTTACGGCCGCCTCGATAATGCGCACCAGAAACTCCTGATCGGAGCGGCCGGCATCCTCGGCATAAAACTCAACATCGTCAACGAACCTGTCTCTTATACACATCTGACGCTGCCGAAGATAAGG
>USBX01000299.1 GCA_900552995.1 uncultured Collinsella sp. | reverse complement strand
ATTTGTTGACCCATCAACATAAGAACCACCACAAAGGGGACAGGCACCTTTGTGGTGGTTTTTATGTTGATGGGTTAACAAATGGGGTATTTGGGTACGGGTGTCGGCTTATGCGACTAAGATGTTTACCCGTAAGCATTATGCAAGCGAAAGGCGGTCGTCTCCCATGCAGCAGAACGACGAGACACGTTTCGAGGACTTTGTCGGACTGATCAGCGGGCTCTACAAGGAGATTCAGCGTATCAAGACGTCCGAAGGCGCAAGGCTGGGCCTCAAGGGCTCCGACGTTATGTGCCTGTACTATCTTGAGCGCAGCAAGGACGGCCTGACTGGCGCCGACCTCGCCCGCATGGCCGGCGTTACCCGTGCCGCCGTTTCGCGCACACTGGCACATCTGGAGGAGGGCGGCTACGTCGAGGTTGACGACTCGGGTGATGCGGCCGTCAAGTATCGTGCTCCGGTGCGCCTGACTGCCCTGGGCGGCGAGAGCATGAGCGAGGCCGATCGCATCATTCGCGAGGTGCTCGATACCACCGGCAAGGCCATGGGCGTGGAGCAGCGCGAGCAGATGTATGCATCGCTGCGCACGATCCTCAACACCCTGCGCGAGATCTAGAGCCGCGTTGGCGCTAGCTTTCAGCCAAGAACTGCATCGTCCCGTTTGAGCGCGTACGCCGTGCCGGGACATTGCTGTCAAAATTCCCTGCGCGAGACCTGCGCAAGAAAGGATTCGTTATGTCCGTCCGCATTATTACCGATTCCGCAAGCGATATGTCGCCGGCGGAGCACCCCGCTCTGCGTGTTCTGCCGCTGTCCGTCACCTTTGGCACCGATGTGTATATGGATGGCGTCGACATCGATCACCAGCGCTTTTACGAGATGCTTGTGGAGCGCGATGAGCTGCCCAAGACCGGTCAGGTCAACCCGTACGCCTTTTCGCAGGCGATTGCCGAAGCGCGTGAGGCCGGCGATGAGGCCGTGATTATTACCGTGGGCGCCAAGCTCTCGGGCACCAACCAGAGTGCTCGTACGGCACTTGCCGAGGCGCCGGGCGGCGACATGTTCGTCGTGGACAGCAATAACGTGACCTTGGGCGAGCGCGTGCTGGTCGAGTATGCGCTGCGCCTGGTGGACGAGGGCCAGGGCGCGGCTCAGGTTGCGGCGGCTGTCGAGGCCGTGCGCGACCGCGTGGTCGTCATCGGCCTGCTCGAGACGTTGGAGTACCTGGTGCGCGGCGGTCGCCTGTCTGCTGCGGCCGGTGCCGTGGGTACGCTGCTCAACGTAAAGCCCGTGGTGGCTGCCGAGGACGGTCTGATCGTGCAGCTGGGCAAGGCGCGCGGTTCCAAGAACGGACGTAACCTGCTCAACCAGAAGGTCGAAAAGGCGGGCGGCATCGACTTTTCCATGCCGCTGGCGCTCGGCTATACGGGCCTTTCGGATGCGGTGCTCAAGAAGTATATCGAGGACAGCGCGGCACTGTGGGCTGGCCACACCGAGGGCGAACTGCCCGTTCACACCATCGGCGCCACCATCGGCACCCATGTAGGCCCCGGCGCCGTAGCCGTAGCCTTCTTCCAACCCGTTAACTAGCCCACCTGCCAAAACCACCACAAAGGGGACAGGCACCTTTGTGGTGGTTTATGCTATTCCGGGTGGAAGGGAGCGAGCAATGGCGTCTGAGGGCTTTTTTGAGCGGGTGTACGAGGTGGTCGAGCAGATTCCCGAGGGGATGGTCGCCACGTATGGTCAGGTGGCGCTGCTTGCTGGACGTCCACGAAGTGCGCGGTACGTGGGGTATGCCCTGCATGGCAATCCGCGCCCCGGCGAGATTCCCTGTCACCGCGTGGTGTTTGCCGATGGCCGCATATGCGATGGTTTTGCTTTTGGCGGTCCCGATGCTCAACGTGAGCTTTTGCTAGGGGAGGGTGTGGCGTTTAAGGACGACATGCACGTCGACTCTGTCTCTTATACACATCTGACGCTGCCGACGATAAGGCTCGTGTAGATC
>USBX01000298.1 GCA_900552995.1 uncultured Collinsella sp. | reverse complement strand
CACGAGCCTTATCGTCGGCAGCGTCAGATGTGTATAAGAGACAGATCGTGACGGATACCGGCACAGGCATGACGGCAGACGGCGGCGACAATATGTCTGCCGACGAGGGCAAGTAATGCGTCCCGTCATCGACATCCGCAACGTGCACCGCATCTTTGAGAGCGAGGCAGGTTGCGCCCACATCCTGCACAACGTGAGCCTGGCGGTAAATCCCGGCGAATTCGTCGCTATCACTGGCCCCTCGGGCTCGGGCAAATCAACGCTCATGAACATCCTAGGCTGCCTGGATAAACCGACGGCGGGTGACTATTACCTGCAAGGGCTCAACGTGGCCGAGCTCGATGATGACGAGCTCACCGAAGTTCGCGCCCTGAGCATTGGCTTTGTCTTTCAGAGCTTCAACCTGCTGCCGCGCCTGTCGGTTATCGAAAACGTTATGCTGCCGCTGGCCTACACCAATGTGCCCCGTAGCCAGCGCGAGATGCGCGCCGTGCACGCGCTACAGGCCGTCACGCTACCGGTCGACCACTGGGACCACCGCATATCCGAGCTCTCGGGCGGCCAGATGCAGCGTGTCGCCATCGCGCGCGCCCTCGTTAATGACCCGCCCATCATTTTGGCTGACGAACCGACGGGAAACCTGGACTCCGCCACTGGAGCGCTTGTGATGGAGACCTTCCATAAGCTCCAGGAGCGCGGCAAAACCATCGTGCTTATCACGCACGACCCCGGCATTGCCGCCGAAGCCGACCGCGCCGTGACCATCCGCGACGGCCGCATCCACGACGGCGCGTATATTCCACATGCACCGAAGACCCTGCGCAGCGCCGTAGATAGCCTGCCCAAGATTTCCGCCTCCGTCAACCCGCCGAAAGGAGAGATGGCATGAGCGCCCGCGATCTCATCCAGGAAGCCCTTCACTCGCTCGAGGCCAACAAGGGTCGCAGCCTGCTCACCATCCTGGGCATCGTCATTGGCATAGCCTCGGTCATCGCCATGACCTCGCTCATCGGCGGCATCCAAAACAGCCTGGTCAACAGCCTAGGCCTCAATGCAGCTCGTATGGTTCAGATCTATTCGTCGCAAGAACTCACCGATTCTGACGTTCAGAAGCTTCAAAAACTGGTGCCGCAGATAGAGCAGATCGGCATTGTCGACAGCGCTTATACCGAGTACAAGACCGGCGATAAAAGCTATACCGTCATGGCACAGGGTGTCGATAGCGACATGCTCGACGCCGTGGGGGCCAGCAAGCTCGTTGCGGGGCGTACCTATTCCCAGGCCGAGTCTCAATCAGGCTCGCACGTGGCGCTCATCAGTCGCGGCGGAGCCGATCAGCTTTACGGCAACGAACAGGATGCGCTGGGGAAAACCATCAAGGTGTCCAACGGCGAGGTGCAGATTGTAGGCGTGATTGATGGCGGCAGCGACTCCATGGGCTCGCTCACGCTGTATATGCCACGCGAAACCATCTCCGGGCTGTTTGGCGACGAGAATCCTTCATTCCCCAGCGTGACGGCACTTGCCGCCGAGGGCACGGACATGGATGAGCTTTGTAAGGCCATCGAGTCCAAGGTGCGCGCGATGAAGGGCATCGCGGAGGATGATGGGTACGACAGTGTATCGGCGACCTCCATGAAAAGCGCCATCGATGCACTCAACTCCTTTATGGGCGCGTTCTCACTCATCATGGGTGCTGTCGCCAGCATCTCGCTGCTTGTCGGCGGTATCGGCATTATGAATATGATGCTCACCAACGTAACGGAGCGCATTCGCGAGATCGGCATCCGCCGCGCTCTGGGCGCCAGTCGTCGCGATATCACCGCGCAGTTTTTGGCCGAGTCCTCGGCGCTGTGCGTCACCGGCGGACTTCTGGGTGTCCTGATTGGCTATCTGCTGGCATGGGGACTCACGTTCTTTGCCGCAAGCTCGGGCATCATGAGCGAGTTTGGAGCTACCGGGACGATCACGCCAAGCTTCTCCACTGTCTCTTATACACATCTGACGCTGCCGAC
>USBX01000297.1 GCA_900552995.1 uncultured Collinsella sp. | reverse complement strand
CGAGATTAGCGAGTGTCTCGTGGGCTCGGAGATGTGTATAAGAGACAGGCCGTGGACGCCGGTGGTGAAGCTTTCCGAGCAGCCCTACAAGCGCACGATCCCCGGCGTGCAGCGCGTACGACGCTATTACGACGGCTTTGGCGGCCCGGTCTGCGACATGATTTATGACGAGGACCATCTGGCAGGGGAGGGCGCCGCGCGCGGCAATACCCTTGTGGCCGTGAACGATGCCGCCCTGGTGACCGACGTGTCCGAACTTGAGTATCGCGAGCTGCTGGTGCCGATCGTGCGCGATGGCAGTGCGGTGGCTCCGCGTGAGAGCATCCAGGACGCGCGCGAGCGCTGTGTTTGGGCGCTTGATCATCTGGACGCAGCTTTCAAGCGCTTCCTGTACCCGCAGACTTATGTGGTGGGCATGGAGCAGGGCCTGGCTCAGGTGCGCGACGAGCTCGTGCGTAAGAACATGGCCGCGGCCTCTGCCTTTCCCTGGGCTCACTAATTCCTTGGGCGGTAGGGGCGAGTCACGCTTCCCTGGCCGCCGGCTCGGCCGTTCGCTGAACAGTTGATTGGTTTGACGTATGACGACTTCTTATAAAACGATGGTGGTAAAGATCGGTTCGTCCACGGTGGTGGGCGCCGACGGCAAGGTCAACCGCGCCTTTATCGGCGGGCTTGCCGATCAGGCCGCAGCGCTGCGCGAGCTTGGCTGGCGCCTGGTCGTGGTGAGCTCGGGCGCCATTGCCTGCGGCTATCCCGTGCTGGGCTTCGACCGTAAGCCGGTCGGTGACCTGCCGAGCCTGCAGGCCTGCGCCTCGGCCGGTCAGTGCATCATCTCGTCGGCCTACGACGAGGAGTTCCATGCGCGCGACCTGCTCACCTCGCTCGTGCTGCTCACGCGTCACGACACGGCGCGCCGCACGTCCTACCTGCACGCGCGCGACGCCCTGCTGCGCCTTGTGGAGCTGGGTGTGGTGCCGGTCGTCAACGAGAACGATACCGTCACCGTCGATGAGATCAAGTTTGGCGACAACGACACGCTGGCGGCGCTTGTGAGCTGCCTGGTTTCTGCCGATCTGTGCGTGACGCTCTCGGACATCGATGGCCTCTACACCGCCAATCCGCACGAGGATCCCACGGCCGAGTTCGTCCCGGTCGTGCATAAGATCGACGCCAAGATCATCGCCTCGGCGGGCGATTCTTCCACATCGGTGGGCACGGGCGGCATGATTACCAAGATCCGCGCGAGCCGCATTCTCATGACGGCGGGCATTCAGAGCGTGATTTGCTCGGGCGAGGAGCCCGATGCGCTCGTGCGTCTGGCCCGCTGCGAGAGCGTGGGTACGCTGTTCGATCCGCCGGCGGAGCGCCTGGACATCGCACCCCGCAAGCTGTGGATCGCGCTGGGCGACAAGGCACATGGCTCGGTGACGGTCGATGATGGTGCTGCGAAGGCGCTGGTCAGCCGTGGCTCTTCCCTGCTTGCGGTGGGTATTCGCGAGGTCGATGGCCAGTTTGCCGAGGGCGATGTGCTCGACGTGTGCGACCCGAGCGGCATGGTTGTCGCCCGCGGTATCGCCGAGGCCGATTCGGACGTGCTGGAGCTCGCCGCCGGCCGCCGCCAGGACCAGATTGCCAGCAACCGCCTGCTCGCAGACCTGGCCGAGAAGCCCGCAATCCATAGGGACAACTTGATAGTGTTTGCATAAAGAGAGGCAGCGCTGCGGCTCGTTTTGCCAGCAGTGCTGCCTCTCCTTTTCCGGCACTTGGGGACGTTCCTATTGTGCCGGCAGGTGGGGACACTCCTTTGCTAGAAGATTCGGCGCAGGTCTCCGCGGTTGAGGGACTCGTCGAAGAGGTGCTTGAATACCACACTGCCGTGCAGGCCGTCGTGCTCGAACTCGTTGGTTACCCAGGCGTGCGAGTTGCCCACGCGGCTGAGCGTATCGAGCTGCATGCCCGAGTCCACGTACATGTCATCGAAGTCTGTCTCTTATACACATCTGACGCTGCCGACGATAAGGCTC
>USBX01000296.1 GCA_900552995.1 uncultured Collinsella sp. | reverse complement strand
GTCAGATGTGTATAAGAGACAGGTTGCAGGCGCCCTATCGACCTGCCTGATCGGCATCTTCTCGCGCGAGCACGACGGCGTCTTGCTTGCCGGGTGGCAGTTTTTAGTCGGTGGCGTGGTCCTTACCGCCATCGGGTTTTTGACGGGCGGCACGTTGTCCCCCACCGAAATCGCCCCCGCCATCGCGCTCATCATTTATATGGCGCTCATTTCCGCCGTCGCGTACTCGCTGTGGTCGCGCCTGCTTGCCGTCAACCCCGTCAGCCGCGTCTCGGTCTTTGGGTTTATGAACCCCGTCTTTGGTGTGGTGCTGAGCGCGCTGCTGCTCGGCGAGGGCGCTGGCACGAGCCCCGTCACCGTACTTGTTGCCCTGCTCTTGGTCTGCAGCGGCATCATCATTGTCAACAAACCTAAAAAGGCCTAGCGAGCTCACCTTTTTAGAGAGGGTGTTCGCAAACTTTAGCTTAATGGAGCACACTGGTTCTCGTTGATTTCGTACCGAGTCGCGGCGGCAGACGCCCGTCTTGCCGCACCGCGCCTGGGCATTATGGCCGGTGGCCCCCACAAACGCAAAAAGGGGCGCACGACCACCACGGTCGTGTGCCCCTTTTCCTAGCGTATCTGGACGCCGGCCTTCTTTTTCTCGGCCTTGACGCGGTAGAGCTCCGCGTCGGCAGCGCGAAGCAAGTCTTGCCAGGTATCGACGCCGTCACCGACCCGTGCGTAGCCGATGGACATCCGCAACAGATACGGAACCTCGGCGCGCGCGAGCTCATCGTTGATTGTCGCGCACAGATGCATGATATCCTGTTCCGCCACTGCCTTTTGGAGCACCACGAACTCATCGCCACCATAACGTGCGATAAAGCCGCCAGACGCCGAGCAGACTTCTTTGAGCGCAGCGGATATGACCTGAAGAGCGTGGTCGCCCTCCACATGCCCATAGCGATCGTTAATCTGCTTAAAGCCGTCGGCGTCCATCATAAGCAGATATACATCTTCGGCCTGATCCACATTTGAGAAGAGCGACAGCATATAGGTCTCAAAACGGTTGCGATTGTTAAGTCCAGTCAACGGGTCGGTCGAGATGAGCTGCTCCTGGTAGATGATGTAGAGCAGCAACATGCTAATCATTATGCCGACACAAAGGCCGGGCACCGAGCATACGACCTGAAAGGTACCGCCCACCAGGGCCGGTATGGCGAAAAATGCCAAGGTTCGATAGATGGCCTTCGTCTGCAGGCTCTCGACCCTGCGAGATTGCACAAATGCATGCAGGGACGTATGTATAACGTAACAGTAGCTGACGATGGGCTGGATCATATAGGCAAAGCCGCGACGATACACGCCCTGCGAATCGATATAGAACAGGGCGTGCGTCCAGTAACTGGTAAACGCCAGCACGACCACCAGAGCCGTAGGCAACGCTACAAGCACCACCCTATAGCGCGAGGTCAAAAGGCGAGAACCCTGCACCGTCTCGGAATAGATAAACCAAATGAGACACGCGATGGCGAAGAGCGAAAACGAAACCGCGTTGGAAATCCAGTTGGCTGCAATGCCCAACGTGCCGTCCACACCATCCGAAAGCGTCCAGATCATATCGAAGAAAATGTAGGCAGCAGACGTGTAGCCCAGCATGCTAAACAAAAGCTGCTGGGTGCTCGAGAACAGGGAGCGACGGCTTCGTACGGCAAGTCCGATAAGAATAATCATGCACAGCAGGAATATCTCGATCTTGAGTGCCTTTACCACTAGACGCCCTCCCTTCAATATCCAAGTGGCCAGAATCGCCCAATTCGAATCTGGGCAACAAACACCCCCTACTCCGCAGGGGTAAGGGGAATAATAGCAGAGCGCCCGAACATCACTGCAAAACAGTTTCTGTTCGGGCGCCCATACGGCGCGAATTGCACACGCCGGCATCATTGATGGGTATCGATTGCTACTCGCCATCGATGTCGGTCGCGACAGCCTCTTCGATGGCCTCGACACCGGCAGGCGACAGGTCTTCCTTGCCCTGGCA
>USBX01000295.1 GCA_900552995.1 uncultured Collinsella sp. | reverse complement strand
TACGAGATTAGCGAGTGTCTCGTGGGCTCGGAGATGTGTATAAGAGACAGCGTGTACGTGGTGCAGAACCCGCCGTCGGCAACACTCACCACCGACGAGATGGACGAGGTGGCCGAACTCCCCTACGCACGCGAT
This sequence comes from uncultured Collinsella sp., assembly GCA_900552995.1. GTDB lineage: Bacteria > Actinomycetota > Coriobacteriia > Coriobacteriales > Coriobacteriaceae > Collinsella. The sequence continues at coordinate 1,897 of USBX01000295.1, read as the reverse complement.
TGGCATCCCGACTACGACGCGGCAGGCGGCGTGCCGGCCTTTGCTGAGATCAAGTTTTCCATTAGCTCCAACCGCGGCTGTTTTGGCGAGTGCTCGTTTTGCGCGCTCACCTTCCACCAGGGCCGCGTGTTGCAGATGCGCAGCCACGACTCGATCATGCGCGAGGCCGAGCTGCTCACGCGCGATCCCGAGTTTAAGGGCTACATCAACGACGTGGGTGGACCGACGGCCAACTTTAGCCGTCCGGCCTGCGACAAGCAGCTCAAGCACGGTGTGTGCAAGAACAAGCGCTGTCTGTGGCCGAGCGTATGCAAGAACATGGTGGTCGACGAAAGCGGCTACACGCAGCTGTTGCGCGACCTGCGCCAGCTGCCGGGCGTCAAGAAGGTCTTCGTGCGCAGCGGCATCCGTTTTGACTACACCATGGCCGATGCCTCGGACGAGTTTTTACGCGAGCTGCTGGAACACCATGTCTCGGGCCAGCTACGCGTGGCACCCGAGCACGTGAGCGACGCGGTGCTGTCCGTGATGGGCAAGCCGAGCCGAGCCGTCTACGATGCGTTCTGCCGCAAATTTGAGCGCCTGAACCGCGAGTATGGACTCAAGCAGTATGTTGTGCCGTATCTGATCTCGAGCCACCCCGGTTCAACCATGAAGGAAGCCGTGGACCTTGCCGAAGCCGTGCGCGACATGGGCTACATGCCCGAACAGGTGCAGGACTTCTACCCCACACCGTCCACCATGTCGACCTGCATGTACTACACCGGCGTGGACCCACGCACCATGGAGCCGATCTATGTGGCGCGCGACCCGCACGAAAAGGCCATGCAGCGTGCGCTCATCCAGTATCGCAAACCCGAGAACTACAAGCTGGTACGCGAGGCACTGGAAAAGGCTGGCCGCCGCGACCTGATCGGCTACACCAAGCATTGCCTGATTCGCCCCGTGCCGCCACGCCCGGGCGAGACGTCTGCCGGCGGCGGACACGGCACCGGCAAGAAGGGCGGTAAGGCCCACGGTGGCGCCGCCGGCAAGGGACCCAAAGGCAGCAAGGGCCCCGGCGGCATGTCGCGTGCGCAGAACACCGCAGGCCGCAACCGCGCGGCCCAGGGGCGTCAGGGCGCCAACGGCGGCGGCAGGCGCAACTAGGGCAGTGGTGCGCTCGCTGCGTCCATCCCACACGCGTGGCGCAGCGAGCGCATTGCCTCAACGAGGATGGCACCGGCGATAGCGACCGTAATTGCCACGCCGAACGGCGTGTTCACAAACCAGAGCAACGTCATGAGATACGACCCGGCATTAAAGGCAAAGTGCAGCAGGATCGTGTAGCAAAGCTTTCCGGTCGTCACGAGCACCCAACCAAAAATGAGGCCGGCAGCGCCCGCATAGCAACCCTGCACCCAGTTCATGTGCATAAAGCCGAAGATCGCCGCCTGCAGCACAATCGCCGCGGCGATACCCCAGTTACTCGGGGCCGCCCAGGGCACCATGGCGCCGTCTTGCGGTCGCACGAGACGTCGGCGCTTCCAAAGTGGGCGGCACTGCGGGTTAAACGCTCGGAGCGAAAACTCAAAAAATAATGCCGCGCACCAGCAACTCCTCGCAAAACGGAGCGCCGAGCACCGTGGTCAGGACGGCAAGAAGGTTGGTATCGCCCAAGCCTGTTTCCTCGACGAGCTCGCTATAGTCCGCCGCAACCTCGGGCAGCAGCGACAGCACGCCGTCGCATAGGTAGCTAATGACCACCTGCATGGATAGGCCGATCACGACAACGTATGCGATGCGCTTCCATGCAGCATTTGCTCCCCCGCCGAGCGGGCGTTCACCTTGCCGGCGCGCCATGAAGGAGCGGTGCCACAGATAGCGCCACCACAGCAGCTGTCTCTCATACACATCT
>USBX01000294.1 GCA_900552995.1 uncultured Collinsella sp. | reverse complement strand
GAGCCTTATCGTCGGCAGCGTCAGATGTGTATAAGAGACAGAATTTACCGTGGCCGCGGTCGTTATTTCTCCCATGATGTGTACCGCACCGGGCTCTGCGGTGGTTTCGCAGGCACAGCGCACCGACGCGCAGCCCTGCTCGCGCAGCAGCGCAAAGAGCATGGTGTCGGGGGCAATCTGAACCTTGACCTTGCGGCCGTTGAGCGTAAAGGAAAGATCGATGAGTTTGGCAGCCATTAGCGCACCTCGCTAGAATCGACGCCGGGCACGCGGCGGCAGGAATACTCGTCCGTGGCGAACTTGGGGATCTGCACGGTCTCGAGCTCGCGGGCAAGCGCGGCAGAAAGCTCGATGCCGGCGGCACGGCGCACGGCCTGGATGGCGAGCGGGGCCGAGATGCGGCGGCGGTAGTCGGCCGAGCCCCACATATTGGTGCCGTAGCTCAGCGCGCGCACGGACGTAGCCAGGGCGCGCAGCTCGTCCACGGAAGGCTGCTCGCCCATAAGGCCGCACGCCTCGCCCTGCAGCAGGGTCGCGCGCAGCGGGCGGGCGCCCACGGTGACGTGCCAAGTGTTGTTCCACCAGGCGGCGGTGACGTTTAAGGAGGGGAAATCGGTCGCGGCCTTGCGCACGGCCTCGTAGCTTGCGCGGTAATCGTGCTTAACGACCACGACGTGCTCGATCACGTCGCGCACGTAGCCCATGTCCACGAACTCGGCGAGCGGCACGCGACCGGCGCCCGTCAGCTCAACATAGGAATCGAGCGCGAGAAAAGCCGAGAGCACGTCCGAAAAACCAAAGCGGCCGTAGATGCTGCCGCCCACCGTGGCGGTATTGCGCAGCTGCACGCCCACGATATCGTGGACGGCGAACTCAAAGACATTGTTGACAAGCGCGTTGAGCCCGGCATGGCGCTCGAGCTGGCGCAGGGTGCACATGGCACCGATGCGAAACTCAGTCTCGGTCTCCTCGATCTGATCGAGTCCGCAGGCCGAAAGGTCAATCGCCGTCGCCACACGACGCGATCCCAGGCGCATCCAGATGCCACCGCCCACAATCTTGTTATTGCGGTTCTTCTGCAGGAGCTCATAGGCTTCGGCCGCGTTTCCAACACGGACGTAGGTACCGAACTTGAGCACGTTCTCCCCCATCTCTTTACTTGTCCAGTACCTCTAAGTGTACCAAACGAGGGGGCACAGCTCGTGTCGGGACAAAATGAACCGTTTTCCTCCGTCGCATGCGAATCAAAAAAGGCTCCCAGCCATGATGGCCGGGAGCCTTCTGCGATGCTATGTCGAGCGAAAATTTAACAGACGCCCTGGGCGAGCATGGCATCGGCGACCTTCAGGAAGCCGGCGATGTTTGCGCCCATGACAAAGTTGCCCTCCTCGCCGTACTCCTTGGCGGTGTCGTCCACATTGTGGAACATGCCGCGCATGAGCTGCTCGAGCTTGCCGTCGACCTCCTCGAAGGTCCAGGACAGGTGCTCGGCGTTCTGGCTCATTTCCAGGCCGGACACGAGCACGCCGCCGGCGTTGGCAGCCTTGCCGGGCATAAAGGCGACGCCGTTCTCCTGGAAGTAGGTCGTAGCCTCGATGGTCGTGGGCATGTTCGCGCCCTCGCCGACCACCTTGCAACCGTTGGCGACGAGCGCTTGGGCGTCCTCGAGCAGCAGCGTGTTCTCGCGAGCGCAGGGCAGCGCGATGTCGCAGGGAAGCTGCCACACGCCACGACCGTCGCCCTCGTGCCACGTGGCATTGGGCTTCTCGTCGACGTACATAGCGAGCGTGACGCCCTTGTCGTGGCCGGAGCGCTTCTTGTTGTAGACATGCTCGAGCACGGTGTAGTCGATGCCGTCGGGATCCTCGACCCAGCCGTGGGTGTCGGAGCAGGCCAGCACCTTGCCGCCGAGCTGGGCGACCTTCTGGACCGCGTAGATAGCGACGTTGCCGGAGCCGTGAACGACGACGTTCTTGCCCTCGAAGGAGTCACCGCGGCTCTTGAGGTACTCGTCCACAAAGTAGACCAGACC
>USBX01000293.1 GCA_900552995.1 uncultured Collinsella sp. | reverse complement strand
GTATAAGAGACAGTACAAGGACGGAGTGAAACACAAAACGATGGAATTATCGCGCCAAGCCGCACTACGCGGAAAGCTCAAAGCCGTACTTAGCCCAAATCTTCTGAGCCTTCTTGTTGGACAGGCAAAAGTCGATGAACGCCTTAGCCTCGTCGGCATGCTCGGAGCTATCGGCGACAGCACCGGGATACACGATGGGCTTGTGCGAGTCCTCGGGGCACACGAAGGCCTCCTCGATGCCGTTGTAGCGGTAGATGTCAGAGCTGTAGACAAAACCGGCAACGCAGTCGCCTGTGGACACATAGGCGGCGGCGGTACCAACCTTGTCGGCCAGTGCGACCTTGTCGGCGATCTCGGGTGCGTACTCGCCATCGTCACCCTCGGTACCGGTGTAGAGGCCCACAGAAGCCAGTGCCTGGTTGGCGTACTTGCCGGCAGGAACGGTCTTGGCGTCGCCGATGGCGATCTTGCCGTCCAGATTCGCGACGTCGGCGATGGCCTCGACCTTGGTGTCGGAGCCCTCAGCGCGAATGACCACAAGATCGTTGACGAACATATCCTCACGCGTGTCGGCGTCGACGAGCTCGGCGGCCTCGGCGTCGTCCATGGTGCCCTTGGAGGCCGTGATGAGCACGTCGACCGTGGCGCCAGCACGCATCTGCTCAACGAGGTCGCCGGAGGCCTTAAACTGCGTGTCGGCAAAGGTGGTGCCGGTCTGCTCGGTGTAGAGCTCCTGGACCTCGGGCAGGGCCTTCTCGAGCGAGTTGGCAGCAAAGACCTGCAGCTCGACTGCTTTCTTGGAAGATGCCTTAGCAGAACCGGCATCGGAGCCAGTCGGCTCAGACGTCTTGTTGCCGGAGCAGCCGGCAAGGCCAAGGCCGGCAGCGGCGACAGCGGAGAGCGAGACGAAACCGCGGCGAGAAACCATATCGAACATGTTCAACCCTTTCGAACGCTACGCCCGGGCACCCCGCCGCGGGCTTTATTCTCTAATTAGATTATACTTCGGTGCGAATAATGATTATGAGAAATTATTCTCGTCTGAGAATATAGTTTCAGGCATGCCTACAGAATGCCGCCCCCTTGGGCGCAAATAAAAGGCGGAGCAGCCGTTCAGGTCGCCCCGCCGCAGGTAAACCGCTTAGTTGGTATGTCCGCCGCCCGCTGTCATCTGAGCCGCATGCTCCAGCTGGTCCGCTATGGCCTCCCAGCTTTCGCGGGCGGCCTTCGTAGAACCGGGAAAGTTTACGACAAGTGTACGACCTCGTTGCATGCAAATAGCGCGCGAGAGCATGGCGCGGCGCGTCTTGGTCATCGAATACGCACGGATCGCCTCTGCAATACCCGGTACATCGCGGTCGCAGACGGCACGCGTCGCCTCGGGCGTCACATCGCGCATCGAAAGCCCCGTGCCGCCGCAGGTGAGCACGACATTGGCGTGGCACTCATCGGCGGCTTCCACAATGGCATCACCGATCTCGCTGACGTCGTCGCGCACAACCACATGTGAGGCGACCGTCCAGCCCTGCGCCTCGATAAGTTCCTCGAGTGCGGCTCCGGCCTCATCCTGGGCAAGATCGCGCGTGTCCGAACACGTCACGATCGATATCTTCAGCTCCATAGCATTCCTCCTACAACACGGCATCCTCAGGCAGATCGACACGCACGACGCCCACGATGTCGCCCGGCTTGAGCTCACACGGCCCTTCGTCAATACGCAGCAGACAGTTGGCCCGCTGCATCGTGCCGAGCAGCGCCGAATTCTGCGTCTTGGCCTCGGTCACCAACAGCTCACCGGTTTCGGGGTCGCGCAAAACCGTGGCGCGATCGAAGAAGCGTCGGTCCTGGCGCTTCTTCACGCCGTGCGTCAATATCGCCTGCTGCACGGGACGCGCCCCCTCGGCAAAACCGCGCATCTTGCGGATCGCCGGGCGGGCGAGCATCTCAAAGCCCACATACGCCGCGGCCGGATTGCCTGAAAGCCCCAGATACGGCTTGCCGCCGAGCAAGCCAAACGCTGTCTCTTATACACATCTGACGCTGCCGACGATAAGGCTCGTGTAGAT
>USBX01000292.1 GCA_900552995.1 uncultured Collinsella sp. | reverse complement strand
TACGTTTGCCTCTTCGATGGCTTTGATGCAGAAGTCTTCGCTGGTTAGGCCGAACTTTTTGATGCTCGGGAAAGTGTAGAAGGCTCCTGCGGGCTCTACTACGTCGAGGCCCATGGCGTTTAAGGCTGCGAGTACGCGTTCGCGGCGGGCTCGGTAGACTTTGAGCATGGGGGTTGGGTCGACGGTGAGGGCTCGGGCTGCGGCTTCCATTTCGAAGGAGACAGCACTCGATACTAGGTATTGGTGGGCTTTTGCGATCTCGGCGATGACGGGGGTTGCCGCTGCGAGCCAGCCCAAGCGCCAGCCGGTCATGGCCCAGGGCTTGGAGAAGCTCTCGATGACCACCGTCTGGTCGCGCAGCTCCGGATGGCGCTGGGCAAAGCGCTCGTAGCCATCCACATAGACCAGACGGTTGTATACGTCGTCGCAGACTACGTAGATGCCCGCCTGCTCTGCCACGCGCGCCACGGCGTCGAGCGACGCCGTGTTGAGGATGCAGCCCGTAGGATTGTTGGGCGAGCAGATAACGATGGCCTTGGTCGCCGGGATCACACAGGCGCGAAGCGCATCCTCGTCAATCTGAAATTGCGCAGGCTCCGTATCCAAAAAGACCGCTTTGGCGTGATTGGCTACGACGATGCTCTCGTACAGGCCAAAGGCCGGCGTGGGAATAATGACCTCGTCGCCGGGGTTGAGCATAGCCATGAATGTTGCCGACAGGGCCTCGGTCGCGCCATCAGTCAGGATGACCTCATCGGCGGAAAGCTCCAGACCCGCGTCACCCATATATTCGGACAGCGCCTCGCGCAGGGCGGGGCGGCCGTTGTTGGGCGGATAGTGCGTGTCGCCACGGTCCAGCGAGGCGGTTACCTCGGCGCTAATCACATCGGGCGTGGGAAAATCGGGCTCGCCAAGCGCAAGCGCAATGCACCCCGGGTGCTGGGCGGCGAGCGCGTTAATCCGACGGATGCCGGAGGGCTTGAGCGTGGCAAGCGAGGTATTCATGGGCAGACGCATGGCGTTCCTTTCGTAAGGGTTGCACTAGGATAGCGCGCCCAGCGCCACCAGACGGTGTAACCTAAACGGAAACGAGCCGGAAAGGAGATGGCATGGAGACGACCGCGCGCGGCGATGTACCAAAAACACTGCACACCATTGCGTATATCAGTATTCCCGATAGCGCCGATCTTGAGTTTTTGCTCTGGGACCTTCAGGATGCCATCGCAGCCTATGCGCAGCTTTCCGGCACCGCACTCCCCCATCCAGTCGACTTGAAGGCGAATAGCGCCGATACCGCCGATGGCATCGTGCTCGCCGTTGAGGATATGCCCGATGACGAGGCAGTGACAGACATCGAGAAGGCACTCAATCGCTTTGGCGATACGGGGACGCGCGTCTATGTCGTCGTTCAGGCCATCTACGAGCGTACCGAGGGGGCGCGCATGCTCATCGAGCGCCTGCGCCAAGCTTGCGAACTCCGTAGGCTAACGTGGTGCGGCGGCGTTATCGCCTGCACCGGCAGCGGCATCGCGGCGCTTCGCCATTCCCCACGCATGGGCCTCTTGCGCCGACCATTTTCGGAAGCGATGGATAAGCTTGTGGGCGCCGTGCGCATAGGCTGCTCCATTGAGCATGCGCAGCTGCTGGGCGGTGGCAATGCCGGTAGCGTCGATACCGACGGCATGGTGCGCGCTAGGCCTGCTGTGCCCGCGCTAATCTGGCGCGCCATCATCAAACGCCTCGGCGCCCATACTCAATCAGATATCTAAATTACAGGGCGCCCCAGTCAATGGCTTCGTGCCAACGCTCAACAAGGCGCTCAAGACGCCAAGCCGCATTGGCAGGACTTGTCGAGGGCAGGACGATGGCGGGCAGCCCGGTGCGTTCTTGTAGATAGCGCTTGTAGAGCCGGCCAGCCGTACCACCGTTGCATATCACCTGCTCAATGGGAGCTGCATCGGTAATGCGCCCGATATGTGCCGGTACAACGTTGCGAATGCTCGCGTCACTCGAGCCCTTAATGTCACAACTCTCGATCACATCCCACAGCTGTCTCTTATACACATCTCCGAGCCCACGAGAC
>USBX01000291.1 GCA_900552995.1 uncultured Collinsella sp. | reverse complement strand
CCGCTGAGGACAAAAACGCACAGCTCCTGCGCCACAACCATAGATTCTGGGGCGAAGCGTGATAAAACCCCCGATATAGGGTACAGTTACAAACGTTTGAATTTATGCGGGCAGAGCGATCTGCCCGCTTTGTGCTGAAAAGGAAGTATTATGGCGCGCTACGATTACAAGTGCTCGAGCTGCGGCAACGTGTTTGAGGTTGAGCATCCCATGTCCGAGACTCCCGAGGTCGTGTGCCCGAGCTGCGGTGCCCCGGCGGCCAAGACGTTCTCGGCCAGCGGCATTAAATTTGAGGGTAGCGGTTTCTATAACACCGACCAGCGAAGCGGCGGCTCCAGCACCAACGCCACTAGTGGCTGCTGCGCCAACTGCCCGCACAGCCACTAGGAACAACGCGGCCCCGCGACCGACACCGATCGCGGGGCTATTTCTTTTTGTGTTGCAAGTAGCTCTATGAGTTGCGGTGAAATAAGGACTGTTTGGCGGGCAGAAGCCGCTATTCAATCCCTATTTCACCGCAACTTAGTAACTACTTGTGGACCAGGCGGGCGCAGAAGTGGCCGTCGTAGGAGTCGGCGTTTACCGGCACGCTTTGGAAGAGGCCTCGATCGTTCTGGCGTACGGATACGAGCTTCTTGGCCTGATCGAACTCGGGGAGTTGCAGAATCTGCGCCTCGGAGAGCGGCTCCAGGCTAAAACCGGTGCCCTCGGGAGAGTTCAGGAAAGCGTCCACCACCTGCATGTTCTCCTCGTCGAAGACCGAGCACGTCGCATAGATGAGCTCGCCGCCGGCAGCCACGCGCACAGCAGCCTCCTTGAGCATCTTCAGCTGCAGCTTGGGCAGCTCAACCGTCACATCGTTTTCGGTCAGGCGCCACGGGATCTCGGGATGACGGCGCATGGTGCCGGTGCCCGAGCACGGCGCATCGATAAAGACCGTGTCGAACTTAACCGGCTCGCCAAGCATGGCATCAAACGATGTGAGCACCTCATCAAGCTCGCAGGCATCACCCGAAACCGTACGAACGCCCTGAATACCGGCCTTATGCAGACGAGCGAGATTCAGATCGCACTTGCGATCATGCAGATCGAGCGCCGTATGCTGACGCTCATAGCCCGCACGCTTGGCCTGGCACATCATCACATAGGTCTTGGTGCCACGACCGGCACCAATCTCAAGGCAGCTACCAGGGCGCGTGGCAGCTGTGGCGATAAGCTGCGCGTTAAGGTCCGAGGCCACCGCGGCAGCACGCTCAAACACACCCGAAGCAACGGTAACCTGGGCATCAACCGGGGCATGGCAGCCCGGGAAGACAGGCGCGACGAGCTGCGAGATATACGGATCGGGCTTAGTCGTAAAGGCGTTCTCGTGCAAAGCCAGCGGCGCAGGTGCCAAGTTACCGGCAAAGTTGAGCGCACCCTCTGGCGTGTCAAACGAAGCCATAATACGAGCGCACAGCCAACGCGGCAGACCCATCAGACGCGACAGACGAACCAAGCGTCGCTCAGACTCATCCACATCGGATGCCGTAGCAAAGTCCTCAACATTGTCCTCAACCTTATGCAGTACAGCATTGGCCAAGCCAGCGGCGGACTTAGCACCGCAGCGAACCAGCTCAACACCTTGACTTACGGCGACGCGGCCAGGCGTATGCAAATAGAGCATCTCGAAGGCCGAGATACGAAGCGCCATGCGAACACGCGGCGCAACCTTTTTAGGCTTATCGAGAAACTGATCGAGCAGTTCGTCCAAAATGCCCTGCGTGGCGGCAACACCGAGCGCCAAACGCGCGGCAAAAGCGGAATCGCGCTGGTCAATAGCCTTGGCCGATGCGCGAGAGGACAGCACGTCACGCGCATACATGCCGCGGCGATCGGCCTCCATTAGCACATCGAGCGCAAGCTTGCGCGCGGGAGACAGCTTGCTCATGACAAAACACCCCACGAAAGATCGGCACCCTGCAGGCCAGCAGCCCAAGCAGAAGCGGCCATAGCACGCTTGCCATCAGGCTTAACCTCGAGCAACTCAACCGTGCCATCGGAAAGACCGAGGTAAACACGCTTGTTTTTAACGTCAACAGTGCC
>USBX01000290.1 GCA_900552995.1 uncultured Collinsella sp. | reverse complement strand
CGAGATTAGCGAGTGTCTCGTGGGCTCGGAGATGTGTATAAGAGACAGCCACGGCGTGTCGCCCCTGATCGAGGTCGACGGCGGTATCTCTTCCAAGAACATCGCCGAGGTCGTCAAGGCCGGCGCCAACGTGCTCGTGGCCGGCTCCGCCGTATTTAAGTCCGAAGATCCCGCTGCCGAGGTTGCGCTGCTGCAGAAGCTGGGCAACGAGGCCGCACAGGAGGCATAAACCCTTATGACCGCAGGTCAAAACCGCATACCCGTGAATCTTGACTATGCCGCCTCGACGCCAATGCGCGCCGAGGCGCTCCTTGCGCAGCGCGAGTACGACGACAGCGAGCTTGCCGGCGTCAACCCCAACTCGCTGCATTCGCTCGGCCGCAAGGCTGCCGCGCGTCTGGAGGTTGCACGTCGCGAGATTGCCCGCAGCTTTGGCGCACGCGTCCGCCCGTCCGAGATTGTACTGACCAACGGCGGCACCGAAGCCAACCAGCTGGCGCTGCTCGGTCTTGCCGAGGGCGCTCGTCAGCGCGATCGCAAGCGCGGTCGCGTAATCGTTTCGGCCATCGAGCACGATTCGATTCTGGACAACCTGCCGCTGCTGCGTGCCGCCGGCTTTACCGTCGACCTGGTGCAGCCCTGCCGCGCGGGCTACGTTGAGCCTGCCACGCTTGTCGAGCTGCTAGGCGACGACGTGGCGCTCGTGAGCATTATGGTCGCCAACAACGAAACCGGCGTGGTGCAGCCCATCCGCGAGCTTGCCGCAGCTGCGCACACCGCAGGTGCCCTGTTCCACACCGATGCCATCCAGGGCTACTTGCATATTCCACTCGATGTCACCGAGCTGGGCGTCGACGCCATGTCCGTCGCAGCCCACAAGATTGGCGGTCCCGTGGCATCTGGCGCACTCTACCTTAAGAGCCGCACGCCGCTGCGCCCGCGCATCTTCGGCGGCGGACAGGAGGCCGGTCGTCGTGCCGGCACGCAAGACCTGCGCACGCAGCTCGCCTTTGCCGCTGCCGCCTCGTCTCTGACGCCCCATGTGGCTCAGGAGCGCGCGAAGCTGCAAGCCCTTTCCGACAAGCTCTACGCCACGCTTACGGCCCATCCGCGCATTCACGCCACCATGGGTGACTACGCGCAAGCCGACCGTCTGCCCGGCATGTTATCGATCTACATTGACGGCATGGACTCAGAGGAACTCATCATCAAGCTCGACGCCGCCGGCTTTGAGGTTTCGGCCGGCTCGGCGTGCTCGAGCGGCAGCATGGACCCGAGCCATGTGCTCAGCGCCATGGGTATTGGCCGCGAACAGGCCCTGGGTGCACTGCGCATCTCCTTCGATGACCGTGTGGACCCGGCCGATCTGGACGATTTTGCTCAAGCGCTGCTGTCGATTGTGAGTGCCGCATGATCGTCGCCGAGCTCGAGCGCGCGCTACTGGCACGCTATCCCAAGACGGACACCGAGCCCTGGGACCACGTAGGACTCTCCGTTGGCGATCCGGCCGCGGAGATCACCGGCGTTGCCTGCGCACTCGATGCGACTGAGGCTAATGTTCGCCGCGCCCAAGAAGCAAGCGCCAACGTGCTGCTGACGCATCATCCCATATACATCAAGGCACCCGAGGCCTTTTGTCCGGCGGATGCCACACGACCCCAGTGCAGTGCGGCCCTCTACGAGGCTGCCCGCTGCGGGGTGAGCATTATCTCGCTCCACACCAACCTGGACCGCTCGCACGAAGCCCGTGTCTGCCTGAGCAAGCTGCTGGGTGCCGCACCCGTGAGCTCACTGGAGCACGTGGACGACCCCGAGGCCACCGGCCTGGGCGCACTTGCAACGCTCAACGACCCGTGCACGCTGCGCGATCTTGCCACCCGTGCTGCCACGGCCTTTGGCAGCGACCCGCGTGTGTGGGGCAAAGCTGATCGCCCGTGCCGCACCGTCGCCATTTTGGGCGGCTCCCTGGGCGACTTTGGAAATCTGGCCATCGCCGCGGGCGCTGATGTTATTGTGACCGGAGAGGCAGGCTACCACGTCTGTCTCTTATACACATCTCCGAGCCCACGAGACACTCGCTAATCTCGT
>USBX01000289.1 GCA_900552995.1 uncultured Collinsella sp. | reverse complement strand
ACGAGATTAGCGAGTGTCTCGTGGGCTCGGAGATGTGTATAAGAGACAGTGCTTGTGCTGCTTTTCGCCCTCGATTGGCGCTTGGGCGCGGCATGCCTTATCTCGGTGGCCATTTCGCTTGGCGCCATGGCCGCCATGATGAGCGGCAAGGGCGCCGAGTTTATGAAGGCTTACATGGGCGCGCTGGTCAAGATGAACAAGACCGGCACCGAATACGTACGCGGCATCCCCGTGGTCAAGGTATTCCAGCAGACGGTCTACTCCTTTAAGGCGTTCCACGATGCGATCGCCGAATACGCCGATATGGCGCAAAACTATGCGGGCACGTTCTGCCGAGGTCCGCAGGTACTCAACCTTACCGCGCTCAATGGTCTTGTGGCATTCCTGTTGCCCGTGGCGTTGCTGTTGGCGCCAGGCGAGACGGACTTCGCGCATTTTATGACCAACTTCACGTTTTACGCGATATTTTCGGCCGTGGTACCGACGGCCATGACCAAGCTCATGTTTGTGGGCGAGGCCTCTCAGATGAGTGCCGATTCGTTGGCTCGTATTCGAAGCGTCATAGATTCCAAGCAGCTTTCCGTGCCCGCACAACCCAAGCACCCTGCCGGCGGCGACGTGCGATTTGAGGACGTGAGCTTTACGTACGAAGGTGCCGAAGCACCTGCCGTTAGCCATGTAAGTTTCAGCGTTTCCGCTGGTAGCACCCTCGCCCTGGTGGGTCCCTCTGGTGGCGGTAAGTCAACCTGCGCAAGCCTGATCCCGCGTTTTTGGGATGTTTCCTCGGGTCGAGTGCTCGTAGGCGGTGTGGACGTTCGCGATATGGATCCGCACGAGCTTATGGACCAGGTCGCCTTCGTGTTCCAGACCAACCAGCTGTTCCGGCAAACACTTGCCGATAACGTGCGCGCCTCCAAGCCTGGAGCCACTGACGACGAAGTGCGCGCGGCCCTCTCCGCGGCCCAGTGCGACGATATCGTGGCCAAGCTCCCGCAGGGCATCGACACCATGCTCGGCGCCGGCGGGGCGTACCTTTCGGGCGGCGAGGTCCAGCGCGTGGCGCTCGCCCGCGCAATCCTTAAGGACGCGCCCATCGTGGTGCTCGACGAGGCCACAGCCTTTGCCGACCCCGAGAACGAGGCGCTCATCCAGCGCGCCTTTAGCAAACTGGCGGCGGGTCGCACAGTCATTATGATCGCGCACCGGCTTTCGACCGTGGTGGGGGCCGACAAGATCGTGGTGCTCAACCAAGGTAGCGTGCAGGAGACTGGCACCCATGCCGAGCTGCTGTCCCAAAAGGGTCTATACGCCAAGATGTGGGCCGAATACGAACAGGCCGCGAGCTGGAAAATCACTGCAGCGACCGCGGATGCCGCCGTCACGAAGGGAGGCGAGGCCTAAATGTTCGCCTCATTCCAAAAGAAGTATTTCCTATCCGATAAAGGCGTCGCCGGCGTAAAACGCGGCATTTTCTGGACCACGCTCACTAATCTCATTACCATGGCCGGCATGGGCTTTTTATTCCTGGTCATGGCCGGCTTTGTCGAGCATCTCGCCAGCGGCGCCGACCTGCCGGATGCCCTGCCGATCGTGGGCGGCCTCTTGGTCTTTTTCGTGTTGCTCTTTGCCTCTAACTGGCAGCAGTATTACTACACCTACTGCATATTTTACGAGGAGTGCGGCAAGCAGCGTATGGAGATCGCCGAGCGCTTGCGTAAACTGCCGCTGTCGTTTTTTGGCCGTCGTGATCTGGCCGATTTAACCGAGACCATCATGGGCGACGTCCAGGCCATGGAGCACGCCTACAGCCACGTGCTGGGAGAGCTTTGGGGTGCCATCATCGCAAGCGCCATTGTGTTCGTGGCGTCGCTGTTCTTTTGCTGGCAGCTGGCGATCGCGGCGTTTTGGAGCGTGCCCGTTGCCTTTGCCGTGCTGTATCTGACACGCGGCCCCATGACCCCGGTGTTCGACCATGTGCGTGCCGAGAAGGTCAAGGTTACCGAGGCGATCCAGGAGACGCTCGACTGCGTGCGCGAGATCCGCGCCACCAACCAGGAGGCTCACTGTCTCTTATACACATCTCCGAGCCCA
>USBX01000288.1 GCA_900552995.1 uncultured Collinsella sp. | reverse complement strand
CGAGATTAGCGAGTGTCTCGTGGGCTCGGAGATGTGTATAAGAGACAGGGCTTGTTCCCGGGGCTCGACATTACCTACGACGGGGACGCCGTCGTCTCCATTGCTCCGAGCGATACCGTCCGCACGCGCTACGGGTGGTTCCAGCGCTATGACGTGCTGCGCGATCTTTCGACCATACACGCCCGCTGGGAGCAGACCCTCGCGGGCAAGCGCCATCCGCTGCGTGCCGCCATCGACCGCATGCGCGGGCGGACACTGCCCATCAAATGCCTGGAGACCGCGCTGGCCTGGGTGCTCTTTGAGGGCCTGGAGCTGGTGTTTTCGCAGTCTGCTCAGCTTAACGTGCTCGACTACCGCCTGCTGTACGTGGTACTGATCGGCACGCTGTATGGGCTCGATTTTGGCCTGGTTGCGGCGCTGCTGGCGTCGGTGGGTTTGGCTGCGAGTTACTTTACTTTGTACGGCTATACCTTCCAGGGCCTGTTCTACGAGCCGTCCAACTGGCTGCCGTTTATCGCGTACTTTGTTGTGGGTGCCGTGTGCGGCTATGTGCAGCTGCGCAACAGCGAAGCCATTAGGGCGGAGCGCGATCAAAACGAGCTCGTGCGCAACCGCAATACGTTCCTTACGCAGCTCTACCACGACGCGATCGAGGACAAGCGTGCGTACAGGCGCCAGATCGTGGGTCGCCACGACAGCTTTGGCAAGATCTTTGTCGTGACGCAGGAGCTCGACGTGCTCAACCCACGCGACATCTATCGCAAGTGCTGCGAGCTTCTGGGCGAGATCCTCGAGAACGATTCGGTGACGATCTACCATGTTTCTGGCGGAGCATTTGCACGCTTGGTGGCAGCAAGTCCCGCGATTGCCGAAGATGCCGCACGCTCGCTTACGCTTGAGCAGCTTGCGCCCCTTTTGGGCGACGGGGGTCGTTCGAACCTGTGGGTGAACCGCGAGCTGACGCCGGGGCTTCCCATGTTTGGATACACGATCGAGCGCGACGGGGCACCCGCCGTGTTGATCTTTGTACGTCGCGCGGCCGAAAACCAAATGACCCTCTATTATCAAAATCTGTTCCGCATCTTGTGCGGCCTGGTCGAAAGCGCGCTGGGCCGTGCCTTTGACTACGAGGCGGTGGCACAGGATAAACGCTGCGTTGACGGCACTTGCGTGCTCAAGCAGGCTGCCTTTGGCCAAGAGCTCGCGGCCGAGCAGGCGCTGGCAGATGGCAAGATGGGGAGTTTTTTGCTCCTGCGCGTGGTACCAGGCATGGAGCCTATCGGCGAGCTGGTGGGCGCGATTGGGTCGGCGATCCGCGAGAGCGATGCGGCGGGCCTGATCGACGGCGACGTGCTCTACCTGCTTATGCGCCAGGCAAAGGCATGCGATCTGCCCATTATCCGCGAGCGCCTGAGCGCAAAGCAGATTGCGGTGGAGCCCGTCGACGGCGAGGACATCGTGGCGTTGTTGCAGCACATCTCTTACACCGGTGACGGTGAGGGGGGTGCCGCTTGATCTCGCTTGTCGTTGCCGCCGTCTTGCTGCTGATTCATGCGCTGGTTTGCCTGGTGCTGTGGACGCTTATGAAGTTGGGCCTGCTGCCGGTGCGCGGGCACATGCTGGCTGTGATAGTGCTGGTGCCGCTGTGGGGCCCGTTGCTGGTGGTTCTGCTATCGGTCTGCAGCGCGATGTTTGGCGAGGGGCTGAAAGAGTCTGCGCTGGAGTCGCTGCGCTTCAACGACGACCTGCATCGCAGCATCCTAGTGCACGAACGTGATGCCGATGCAGGCGTAGTGCCGCTCGAGGAGGCGCTCATAGTCAACGACCCGGCAGAACGGCGCCGACTAATGCTCTCCATGCTCACCGAGGAGCCCGACGCTTACCTGGCGCAGCTGCAGGCGGCTAAGCTTAACGACGACGTTGAGGTGGCTCACTATGCCGCGACGGCGGTGGCGCAGATCTCCAAGGAGTCCGACCTTAAACTGCAGCAGCTGGAGCGTGCCTTTAAGACGGACCCGAGCGCGCAAAACCTCAACGAATACTGCGATTTTCTTGGTGAATACTTGGGCTCGGGCTTGGCCGAGGGGCGCGTGGCTCAGATCTGTCTCTTATACACATCTCCGAGCC
>USBX01000287.1 GCA_900552995.1 uncultured Collinsella sp. | reverse complement strand
GATCTACACGAGCCTTATCGTCGGCAGCGTCAGATGTGTATAAGAGACAGCCTCGATGACCTCGGCCACAACGTTCTCGGCTTCGTTACTCATCCCAGACCTCCCCGGTCTCGTCGTCGAACTCGATGGTCTTCTGCTCGCTCTCCACGGTCAGGATCACGTAGCCGCCCGTCTTCTTCATCAGGGGAAAGGCGTTCTCGCTGTCCATTCGGACGGTGAACTGCAAGACCGCCTCGTCGCCCTTGATGGTCGATTGCTTGAACAGGGCGCGTGCGCTTACCGGTTGCGTCGTGATCAGTGCCACGGCTAGTCCTCCTTCTTCACGCCGAAGATGATGCTCATGACGTGCTTGGTGGCCTGCTCGGCCTCTTTGCGGCGCGCCTGCTCCACAAGCTCCCGGTTGGTGTTCTCGTTGACGACCTGGTAGCCCTTGGCGCGCACGTCCTCGGGGTAGCTTTCAAGCGCGGCCTCGGCCAGGGCGATCATGGCCCACCAAGCGCCCGCGTCCTTCTCGTCGGCCTCGGCCTCGCCGCCCGCCACCATGAGGGCGTTCACGGCGATGCAGCTGGTGAGGTCGATAAGCGTCTCGATGCTGTCGGTGCGGCTCATGCCGTCGTTCACGTTGTTCTCGAAGTGCTTCATTTCTTCTCCTTCACGTACTCCTCGACGAAGTACTCGATGTAGATGCTGATAAACGGTTGCGTCCCGTGGCAGGGCCTCGGGCGCTTGTCCACGGTGCAGGTGATCACCTGCTGGTCGTCCTTGAAGGCAAGGCCGTTGAGCGAGTCGCAGACGAGCTTGCCCACGTTGTCCCAGTCGGGCTTTCCCATGTCTGAGCGCCCTTCCCAATACTTGGGGTTGCTCTTAGCGAGCGGTCGGTAGGTGGATATGCGCATCCTCACGGGGCCGTCGTGCCCGGCGAAGGTCTCGCCGTATTCGGCCCGCCACGCGTCGCGCACCTCCTTCTCGGCCTTCAGGGTCTTGGTGGGGGTGTAGGTGCGGTGGTTGCGGTAATCGGTGCGGGGGCGCTGCTTGCCCACGACCTCGCGAACCGGAACCACGACCCGCGCCGTCGCCGCCAGCGTTTGAACCCAGCTCATTCGCTGAAACCGTCCGACTGGCTGCGGTGCTTGTTGAAAGCGCCCTTCAGCTGCGGGTAGCGGGCCTCCATGATGCGGGCCAGGCTCGGGGCGATGCCGTTCTTGCAGGCCACGTGCAGCTCGTTGCGCACCATGTTCACCAGGTAGTTGACCGACACGTAGCCCTTGCGGTTGAGCCTCACGGCGTTCTCGACCATGAAGTTCCAGGCGCCGGGGTTGTTCTCTATCCACTTGCGGGCCTCTTGGAAGTCCTGCTCGCCTGCGAAGCCGAGGCCGAATATCTCAAGCTGGTTGCTCTGCGGCTTGAGGCTGTAGCGCTCGTCGTTACGCATGGACGACACCCGCCGTGGTCTCGTAGGCCTGCTGGGCGGTTGCCACCGCGCCGTCCATCGTGGGGATGATCCACGCCAACAGGACGATGAGGAAGATGATTGTGGCGGCTAGGAAGCCGACCAAAACGCCAGCCTTGAACTGGGAGGCGTCCTGCATCTCCTTCGCGGTGGGACGGGGCTTGCGCTCGAATGGTATGATGGTCAAAGCATCGTTCTCGATGCGGTTCATGCGGGCGCTCGGAGTGTGGTAGCTGGGGGCGCTCGCTTTCTTTTTGCTTTGCATTTCGTGCTCCTTTTTTATGTTTCCGCAGGTCATAGCACGTGTGGCTTTTGGTGTGCCTATTTTTGCTTTTTCTTGGCGCGGCTCTTTGCGCTGTAGTAGCGCTGTCGCTCCTGGTTGTTCCTCTTCTCCCTAACCGCCTCCTCTCGCATGGCGTTGGCCTGCTCGGCTAGGTCGGACATGTGAAGTTCCTTCGTGCACTCGATGCACCAGCCGTTGATCCGGTTCAGGGGACGGAATGTCCATCTGCCGCAGTTTGGGCACTGGCTCCGCTTGCGGAGTGAGAGTCCGCAGTGTTGCGCTTGCCACTTAACCGAGTCTTCCGAACGTCCCAGCGCCTTGGCTATCGCTTTAGCGCCTTCGCCCGCGTGCTCTTCGAGGTATCTGAGCTCACGTGTAGACCACTGCTTCACGCCTTCGCTTCTCCCTT
>USBX01000286.1 GCA_900552995.1 uncultured Collinsella sp. | reverse complement strand
CCGCTACCCCGCACCCCTCTCAACCCATCCCGCCGATAGGTTATGGGACAAATTAATCAGGTTTATTTGTCCTAAATCTTAAGAAAGTGTTCGATGGCGAAAAACAATGAGATATGCACTGCGGTCTCGATAAGCGAATGCGCCAGCAAGGGTACCATAGGCGGGTACACCGCAATCAAGGAGACACCGATGAAGCAGATTGATACCACTCAGCTCAACACTGCCACCTGCCAGGCTCAGGCTGCCGAATACCACGCCCGCGGCTTTAACTGCGCGCAGGCCGTCGCCTGCACGCTCGCGCCCGCCGTCGGGCTCGACCCCCAGGTCGCCTTTACCCTCACCGAGGGCTTTGGCGCCGGCATGGGCGGCATGACCGAAACTTGCGGTGCCATCTCGGGCGCCGTGGCCATCATGGGCTTTGTAATGAGCGATGGCATGGAAAACCCCAAGACCAAGGGCCAGACCTACAAACTGTCGCGCGAGATTGCCAAGCGCTTTGGCGAGAAGAACACGACGACCGTCTGCGGCACGCTCAAGGGCATCGGATCGGACAAGGGTCCGCTCCGCAGCTGTCCCGGTTGCATCGACGATGCCGTCGAAATCGCCTGTGATGTACTAAAGCAGCTCGCCGAGTAAACGGCAGCGACATAAAACGACGGTCGGCGCGCTTGGGATCCATCCAAAAGCACGCCGACCGTCGCCGTTAGAACTCGGCAAATTCGGGAGTGCTGACCTCAATCTCCTCGCGCCCCGCCATAAGCTCGCGCATCTTAGCGCAAAACGGCCCCTGCTCCCCCGCCTTAAACACCAAATGAAGTGTCACGGCATCCGCGTACTCGGTATCCGAAACCTTGGCACCGGAATCCTGGGCCAAGCGAAGCACCTGCTCATACTGCGGATAGGCCACATACACGTCAACAGGCACGACACTCGTCATCTCGACGATCTGCCCGGCCTCCTGAGCCGAGGCCACCGCCGCCTGCGTCGCCGCGGTATAGGCGCGTACCAAGCCACCGGGCCCCAACAACGTACCACCAAAATAGCGTGTCACAACACAGCATACGTTTTTAAGTCCCGCACCGCGCAGCACCTCGAGCGTCGGCATTCCGCTCGTGCGGCTCGGCTCGCCATCATCGCTCTGGCGCTCGCGTCCATCGACCAAAATCCACGCGGGAACATTGTGTCGAGCGTCGTAATGACGCTTGCGGACCACCTCGATAAAGGCATTCGCCTCATCCTCGGACTCAATATGGACCAGCTGGGCAATAAACCGGCTCTTGCGGTCCACAAACTCGCCCGAGGCCTCAATATTCGATTGCAGAGTAAAATAGCTGTCCAACAAAGCCCCTCAACAAAACTAAGCGCGGCAACAAACAGCCTCAATAATACGATAACCCTAGTAAAAAGAATGGTAACGCCGATGATTCCGTCAACGAAAGCGAGAACCCGTCAGCGCGAGCAAGGTGCCTTGAAAGCCGAGGGCATTGACCTTATGGTCATGCCCGAAGGTTTGAAAGGCAGATTGCCGCGCTGACGGGTTCGCAGCGTCAACAAAGTGCCGAGTGGGCCGATAAGCCGGGTTCTGTCGTGAACGGTCATTTATCTTGTCTGCACGTTACCGTGCAGCTCCACGCACGCTACCCGAACGCGGACCGGGCCGGCCCATAGCGTTCCTATTCGCGCTTGCTCCGGATGGGGCTTGCCAAGCCGCCGTGTTGCCACGACGCTGGTGGTCTCTTACACCACCGTTTCAGCTTTTCCCTTTACGCCTTGCGGCGCAGGTGGGAGTCTTCTTTTCTGCGGCGCTTTCCGTCGGATCACTCCGCCCGGCCGTTAGCCGGCATCCCGCCCTCTGGAGCCCGGACTTTCCTCACGCGTACTGCAAGCAGCACATCGCGCGACCGTCTGGCCCACTCAGCAGTGCAAGAGTGTAACACACCGTTGCCGCAGGCAATGGCACAACGCAAACGCTCGACACGATAAACCAAGAACCGCCATGCGCTACAATGGTCCTGTCGATGGGCAACGTCGTCAGTCGAGACGCGACCGCGCTCCGCACCCCTCCGTCTACTCGGTGCGTTCCCGCCTCCTCCCCGAGGCGGGATGTCGGCATTTTTTCATTCACCGACAACCCAATAGCCTGTGGACAGCCCGGGTAGCAT
>USBX01000285.1 GCA_900552995.1 uncultured Collinsella sp. | reverse complement strand
GAGCCTTATCGTCGGCAGCGTCAGATGTGTATAAGAGACAGGAGCACGCGCACGCTGGAGCCCGGGTGCTCGGCCAAAAATGCGAGGCAATCGGCCATGGTGTTGGCGACGATGCGCTTGGCGCCGCGGCCCTTTTTGATGGCCTTGATCTCGCCCGATTTCCACTCCGGCGAAACGGCCAGGCGAATGTTGAGCATCTGCGTGAGCTGGCCGGCAAGCTTGGGCGCGCGGCCGTTCTTAACGAGGTTCTCGAGCGTGCGGGGAATCAGCAGCAGGTGGGCGTCGGGCAGGGCCGCGCGGATCTGCGCCTCGGTCTCGTCCAGGCTGCGGCCGTCCTCGCGCATAGCCAGCGCGTACTCCACCAGCAGGCCCTCGGCGCCCGAGCCGGTGCGCGAATCGATGCAGCGCACGTCGAGCTCGTGGGTCTCGGCCGTCAGGCTGGCGTTGGCATAGCAGGCAGACCACTCGCTGCATAGCGAGATAAAGATGGCGCTATCGTGGCCGTCGGCGAGCACGCGGTCAAAGAGTGCTTTGAACTCGCCGGCGCTCGGCTGCGAGGTGTGCGGCAACTCCTCGGAGCCAGCCATGCGGGCGACGTATTCCTCGGCGGTGATCTGAACCTGGTCGAGCAGATCCTCGCCTTCGATAATTACATGCAGTGGAATCACGTAAATGCCGAGCTCTTGGGCACGGGCGGGGGAGATGTCCGACGTGGAGTCGGTTATGATGGCAAAAGACATAATTGCACCTTTCGTTGGGGCGCGGCAGCGCCGCCTTCTGAAAGCAAAGTGCGACAAGTATAGTGGAGTTGCTCTACATTGCTAGGTTCAATTGTTGAATAGTCAACAGTTTGAAGCGGTGGTGTGGAAATCATCAACTGGGGAAGAAGGGTGCCGATGGCGGCATTGCAACTTTGCGAGCGGCCGGTTGTGCTGTTCGATTTTGACGGCACGGTGGCCGATACGGGTCGGGCAGTGATGACCTCGACGCGCAAGACGCTGGCTGCGCGCGGGTTTTCGGAGACGCAGATGGGTGATCTGCGCCGCATGATCGGGCCGCCCCTGTGGAAGAGCTTTCACGACTTTTACGGCTTTTCCCGCGAGGAGTCGCTTGTGGTGGCCGACGAGTACCGCGCCTTTTTTGATGAGCTGGGACCGGAGGAGTACCCCGTGTTCGATGGGATTCCCGAGCTGCTGGATGAGTTGGCCGCCCGGGGCAAGCGTATGGCCGTGGCGACGTCACGCATGGAGGCCAAATGCATCGACATGGTGCATGAGCTTGGTCTTTCTCAGTTCGAAGCCGTGGTTGGCATGAATCCGCCGCAGGGGCGCGAGACCAAGGCCGATTCGGTTCGCGATGCCCTGGCGGCGCTCGGCGCGACGGCGGACGATGCCGTGATGATCGGCGATCGCTTTAACGACGTCGAGGGCGCGCACGCGATGGGCGTGCCGTGCATCGGCATCTATTCGGGCGCGGCGGCGCCGGGTGAGCATGAGGCGGCGGGTGCCGATGCAGTGGTGCACTCGGTGGCCGAGCTTGCTAAACTTTTCTCTATCTAGGAACTAAATGTGAGGGGCGGGTACGCTTGCCGCTCATTGGTAAGGAGGCAGTCTATGAATCAGGTGGAGCAGAGCGTCGCTGAGTATGTCGACGAGGTCTGGGAAGATGTCGTCGCCGATATCGAGCAGCTGGTGAGCTATCCGTCCGTGGCAGTTTCTGCCGATGCAGAGCCCGGCGCGCCGTTTGGCCGCCCGGTCCGTGACGCGCTCGACTGTGCGCTCGGCATCGCGCAGAAGCTTGGCTATCAGACGAGCGACGACGAGGGCTATGTGGGCATTGCCGATATCCCTGGCCGCGGCGACAAGCAGCTCGCGACCATCTGCCACGTGGACGTGGTGCCCGCCGGCCCGGGCTGGAACACCGACCCGTTTGCGCTGGAGCGTCGCGAGGGCTGGCTGCTCGGCCGCGGCGTTATCGACGACAAGGGTCCGGCGGTGCTGTCACTCTACGCCGGCGCCTATCTGCTCAAGCACGGCATTACCCCGCGCTATACTTTCCGCGCGCTGCTGGGCTGCGATGAGGAAGTGGGCATGTCCGACGTTCACCATTATCTGGAGAACCACGCAGCTGTCTCTTATACACATCTCCGAGCCCACGAGACACT
>USBX01000284.1 GCA_900552995.1 uncultured Collinsella sp. | reverse complement strand
CCTATGTGCGGCGTAGGCCGCTTATTAGCCCGTCCAAGAATTGGGGCGCAGTTCAACGTGCGGCGGGGGTTCTTTCGTCCTGCGGAGTGTCCGCGAAGGTTAGCCCTCAGATCCTGCTACGACTACGTCCTCGGATTGTGTGGGCGGATGAAGGACGTGGTTGTGGGGGCTTTTGTCCCCTTCGCTGTTTCGCGGCTTTGCCGCGAAACCTCGCGCCACTTTGGAGATAGATGGGGGACTTGGCTGTTGCCGCCTTTTCGGAGCTCTTCTTTATTCCTTTTGCTGGATGAAAAGCCCCTTGTTTTTGCAGAGGTGCATACTCAACTTATAAGTGCATAGAATCTCGTATAGTGCGAGTAAATAATTGCAGTGTCCGTTATGTGTTTAGCAAAGATATAGTTTGCATAATCCAGCCTAATCTCTGCTCTAATTAAATAAAGTCGCACGTAGATGACGTAAACATGTGTGAGCTGGGCTTCTTTACGCTGAGCGGGCAAAAACGACCGTTCACCGTTAAACTATTTTCAAAATGAATAAAATGAGCGATAAAGAGAATATAAACCTTAATAAACTCGCGTATCGCACGGACGCGGGTTATTAATGGGTTGTAGGCCTTTTACAGAAAGGATTCCAGCAATGTCTAAGCCTCTTGGCAAGCCCGATCGTATTGTCGTCGCCCTTGGCGGCAACGCCCTCGGCAACAACCCCGTCGAGCAGATCGAGGCCGTGAGCAACACCGCCCACGCTCTCCTCGGTCTCATCGAGCAGGGCAACGAGATCATCATCACCCACGGCAACGGCCCGCAGGTCGGCATGATCCAGAACGCCTTCGCCGCCGCCCACGATGCCATCGGCACCCCCGAGATGCCGCTGCCCGAGTGCGGCGCCATGTCCCAGGGCTACATTGGCTATCACCTGCAGCAGGGCATTGGCCGCGAGATGCACAAGCGCTATAAGCGTTGGCACGCCGCCACCGTCGTCACCCAGATCGAGTGCGATCCGGACGATCCCGCGTTCAAGAACCCGACCAAGCCGATCGGCCCCTTCTACACCGAGGAGCAGGCCAAGGAGTTCATGGCCGAGGATCCCTCCAAGGTCTTCGTCGAGGACTCCGGCCGCGGCTGGCGTCGCGTCGTCGCCTCCCCCGATCCCAAGAAGATCGTCGAGGCTGACTCCATCCTCAACCTGCTCGACAACGAGTTCATCGTCATCGCCTGCGGTGGCGGCGGCATCCCCGTCGTCCGCGACTACGAGAACAAGGGTTGCTACAAGGGCGTTCCCGCCGTTATCGACAAGGACCTGGGCGGCGAGCTGCTGGCCGAGGACTGCGACGCCGACGTCCTGTTCCTGCTGACCGCCGTTGAGCACGTCGCCATCAACTTTGGCAAGCCCAACCAGGAGGAGCTCGAGGACCTCACCGCCGACGAGGCCGAGCGCCTGGCCGACGAGGGCCAGTTCGGCAAGGGTTCCATGGAGCCCAAGGTCCGCGCTGCCATCAAGTTCGCCCGTTCCCGCAAGGGCCGCACCTGCATCATCGGCGCCCTGGACAAGGCCGCCGAGACCATGGCCGGCCTCTCCGGTACCCGCATCCACGAGTAGTCTCTACTCTGTTGCATCTTTCGTGGGCGCCAGGCAAAGCGCCCACAAACTAGCCTCTCTTCATGAGCCCCGCAGTCCGCTCCGACTGTGGGGCTTTTGCTGTTTGAGATGTGTGCAGGGGGTAAACAAGAGCAAATTTGGTTAGATGCTCAGGTCATGGGATGCCTGAAACCAGACGATGACTCCGAGAATCCTGATTCGGCGTTTGTCCAGCACAATATCCGGTTCCGACGTGCGATATGAGTAAGATGACAGCATCACGGTGTTCGTGCCGGTGCTATATCGCCGTATGACCATTCTGGAATTATCGGCCAAGGCGAGGACGGAGCATCCGTTCCAGGGTTTCAGGTTGGGGTCCACTAGGGGAAGGGATCCTATCGGATAGCATTTGGACATGGCAGATGTGTCCATTTGAACAAAGAAGCACCCGCGATGGTTTTTGAATACGGATGAGGGGAGCGCCGTTGTTCCGGTCTGCTTGAGTCCCGTTCTGCCTCCATTCATCTGAATTTTAAATACATCACAAAGGCTGTCTCTTATACACATCTGACGCTGCCGACGATAAGGC
>USBX01000283.1 GCA_900552995.1 uncultured Collinsella sp. | reverse complement strand
GAGCAGGCCGTGATGGCAGTCGCCTCCGGTGCCTACGATGTCGTCCTTACGGGTGCCTGCGATTTGGCTTCGACCCTTCCCGTTGAGCACATGCCCTCGCATATTCGCCAGGACTTTACGCTCGACGTCATGATTCCCTCGCTCGATAAGATCTATGACCGCGCGTATGGTCGCCCGCTCGATGGTGCCTTTGGCGTGTCGTTCGACAACTGGATCAACGAGTATTCGATGCAGTACGACCTTACTGCCGATCAGATCGATGATGCCCTGAACGGCCTTACCAAGAGCCTTCGCCGCGGTGCCGTCCTGAATCCCCTTGCCTGGTACGAGACCACGGTCGAGGAGGATGCGAAGGCAGCTGGGTTCGATACCGCCGACGAGTATCTCAAGAGCATGTACAACCCGCGCGTTACGCAGTACCTGCGCGTTACCGGCTTTGAGAAGAAGTGCGACGGTGCCGCCGCTGTTGTCGTGATGCCCACGGAGAAGGCCAAGGCCATGGGCGTGCCGTATGCGCCTATCGAGGTGCTGGGTACGGGCGCCTCTGCTGTTGAGGCCGGTCTGCTCCACAACGAGCACTGGGCTACCGAGCTTGCCGCCAAGCAGGTCTATGACCTTACCGGCGTGAGCTCCGACGAGATTGACCTGTTTATGTGCAACGACTTCTTCCTGGCTTCCGAGATTGTCTCGGCTGAGGAGTGCGGCTATATTCCGCGCGGCGAGGCTTGGAAGTACGCGATCGATGGCCGCACCGCTTTTGACGGTGATAAGCCCATCAACCCGCACGGTGGCCGTTGCAACTTCGGTCACGCTCATGGCGCATCCGGCATCGCCGATATCGTCGAGGCCGTCAAGCAGATGCGCGGCGTCGCCGGTGCCACCCAGATGAAGAAGGTTCCCGAGACGGCCTTCCTGCGCGGTTTTGGCGGTTCTCAGAATGTGCGCTGCCAGATTCTTCGTACCGTCGCCTAAGCGACCGCGGTTTTCGATTTCCCATAAGGAGTATTCTCATGCAACTCAAAGATATGGAGCCCGTGGTCAAGAAGTTCTACACGGGTCTTGAAGAGGGCATCTATTGGGCACGTCAGTGCCCCGAGTGCGGAGCCGTCGAGTTTCCGCCCCACCTTGCCTGCAATGCCTGCGGCTACCACAAGACCGATTGGGTCCAGGTTTCCGGTCACGGCCATCTGATCGATTTTACCCTGCCTGGTCCGCAGAACGACAAGCCCTACCTCAAGGAGTATGGCAAGTACGCCTACGGCGCCGTCGATATCGACGAAGGCTCTCAGTACACCTACGTCATCTATGGCATTACCAAGAAGAAGGCCCCCGAGATCCGCGCCAAGCTCATGGCGGGCGAGACCGTGGGCGTCCATGCCAAGGTCATCGACCGACCGGGCTACAAAGAGCTCACGTTCGAGCTTGACGACTAGGCTTTCACACTAGGCTTTCACCCCTATAACAATTCGCTTCCTCTCTTAGGCCACGGCGGGACCCATGTCTCCAGCCCGCCGTGGCTACCCCTCTTTTTATCTTAGAAAGGCACCATCATGAACGAAGAACTCACTCAGCAGATCTGCGATTTTGCCAAGTCCGCTTACAACTACGATGGCGATGTGACCCCCGAGACGACGTTTGAGACCCTGGGCAAGGGCTCGATGAAGATGATCGCCCTGACCTCCATGATCGAGAACGAGCTCGATGCCGAGGTCCCCGTTCGCGAGGTCATGGTCATGAAGACCATCCGCGAGCTTATCGAGCGCACTGCCGAAGAGATGGAGTAGCTGCCATGGACCTGATGCAGACCCTGCGCGAGCAGGCTGCCGCCAAGCCTATGCGCGTTGCTTTTCCCGAGGGCGAAAACGAGACCATGATGCAGGCGGTCGCAAAGATCGCCGCCGAGCATCTTGCCGAATGTGTGCTGGTCGGCGACGGCGGTAAGCTCAAGGAGCTTGCCGATGAGCGCGACATCTCCCTTGACGGCATCGAGATTGTCGATGTGACCGACGAGGAGGCGAACGCCGCTTGCTGCGAGCGCTATCTTTCGCATCCGGATTGCAAGTTTAAGCCCAAGGGCGCCGCGCGCCGTATGACGCGTCCGCTTGAGCGCGCCCTGATTTTGCAGGTGCTCGGCTGTCTCTTATACACATCTGACGCTGCCGACGATAAGGCTCGTGTAGATC
>USBX01000282.1 GCA_900552995.1 uncultured Collinsella sp. | reverse complement strand
GATTAGCGAGTGTCCCGTGGGCTCGGAGATGTGTATAAGAGACAGCCGGATGGACGCTCGGTGTGGCTAGAGGAACATCATGAACAGCTTGGCCATGACAAAGCTGATGAGTCCGCAGGCGGGGAAGGTGAAGAACCAGGTGAACATCATGTCCTTGACCACGCCAAAGTTGATGGCCGAAAGGCGCTTGACGGCACCGACGCCCATGATGGCGCAGGTCTTGATGTGGGTGGAGGACACGGGGATGCCGGTAAGGGTGGCAAGCAGCAAGTTCGCGGCGCCTGCGAGGTCGGCAGAGAAGCCCTGATACTTCTCGAGCTTAACCATGCTCTGGCCGACGGACTTGATGATGCGCTCGCCGCCCACGCTGGTGCCGATACCCATAGTGGCCGAGCACAGCAGCATAATCCAGATGGGGATGCCTGCATCGCCGACGCTCGTCTGGCCGCTGGCAAAGGCCACGCCTAAAAAGAGCACGCCGATGAACTTCTGTCCATCCTGCGCGCCGTGCATAAAGCTCATGGCCGCAGCGCTCGCGATCTGAGCGTATTTAAAGAAGACATTGGCACGTCGCCTGTTGGCGGCGGCGAAAAGAATCGAGACGAGCTTGCACAGGACCCAGCCCATGACAAAGCCCAGGCCGATGGAGAGCGCCAGACCGTAGATGACCTTCATCCACTCGTGGACGTTGACGCTGCTCGCACCGCCGAGGGCGATGGCGGCACCGGTCAGGCCGGCGATAAGGCTGTGGCTTTGCGAGGTGGGGATGCCAAAACGCGACGCTGTGGCGCCGTAGACGACGATGGAGAACAGCGCCGCGCAGAGGCAGGCGAGCGCCATGGTGCTGTTTCCGCCAAAGTCGACGATATGTGAGATGGTGTTGGCGACGCTCGCGTTAAAGTGCGTCATGATGAGCACGCCGAGGAAGTTGAATGCGGCGCTCATGAGAATGGCGGCGCGGGCGGGCATGCAACGCGTAGTGACGCAGGTCGCGATGGCGTTGGGCGCGTCGGTCCATCCATTGACGAAGATGGCGCCCAACGCGAGGATCACGGTGACGGCAAGGACTGGGTTCGACACAATTTGGCCGAGGAAGGTTGAGAACGTTACGTCCATATATGGGCTTTCTCGAAGTTTGCAGACACGTTACAAAAACATGATAAATCGTATCACCTCCTGCGGGTCTCTTTACCGAGTTCTGATGGGAGAAGTGAACTTTTTGGCACTAAAATTGAATATTAGCCCTGTTGACCGCGGGTGTTCTTTTTGCTAACACGCCATGCGGACACGTGCGATTACTACGACACTCCAAAACCACAGTCTGTTCGCTTTACAACATGCAAACATGCGTTCGATAATAGGAGGCATGGAATATCGACAGACAGATGGCAAAACTCGGCGCGTGCACAAGCAGTATGTGGACGTCGTGGCTCGCATCCTCGCGGGCGGACAGGTCGTGCCGATCACCGTCTGCTGGGTCGACGGTCGTTGCTTTACGATTGACGAGATTGTCTCGACCACTGGGTTTGGCCTGACGGTTCACGGCATCCGTACGGCAACCTATAAGGTGCGTTTTGGCGGGCACGCGACCGAGTTGTATCTGGAGGACCAGACGCGCGAACGACCAGATGGTTCGCAGGCCCATCTGATGCGTTGGTGGGTGTGGGCATTCGACCGTACGCTCGAGGGCGAGCGCCGTGGGTAAGGACGTACGGCATTCGGGTACAATGACAGGAACCTTGTCACCTGCTGCGCCGTCTTTCACGGCACTTTTTGAAAGGACGAACCTATGAACGATATCCAGGGCTATCAGAACGGCCCCGTCGAGAGCGGCGCAAGCCGCGCCAAGGAGATGTCGCCGCGCGCGTACAACCTTGTCATGTCTGCCCTGATCTTTTTGGGCTTTTGCGCCATGGGCGTCGGTGCTTACTTTACGAGCACCATGTCGTTTGCGCGCATGATGATGAGCGGCGCCGCTTTGCCGCTGGTCTTTGGCTCATTTATTTTGACCATCGTCGGCATGGTCATGATGTCGGCCGCCGCCAGCAAGCAGTCCGTGGGCCTGTCCCTTGTGGGCTACGTAATCTTTGCGAGCACCTTTGGCCTGACCGCGTCGTTTGGCCTTGCCAACTACGACCTGCCCACCATCAACACCTGTCTCTTATACACATCTCCGAGCCCACGAGACACTCGCTAA
>USBX01000281.1 GCA_900552995.1 uncultured Collinsella sp. | reverse complement strand
GCGTGGCGCGCGGCCGTGCGGGCGCATGGGCGTGGTAGTCGCGGGCGTGCGGGGGCTGCGAGCGATGACGCTGCGGCGGAGCTTGCGCTTGCCGTGGGCGATCGCGTGCCCTGGGCGCCGGCGCTGGATGGTCTGGTGCTCAACTTGCCCGCGGGTGGGCGTATCTGTGTGATGGGCGCTTCGGGCATGGGCAAGTCGACGCTGCTTTCGTTGGCAGCGGGGGAGTGCGCGCCGTGCTCGATGGTGTTTCAGGATGCACGCTTGGTCGAGTCCGCCGCGGCGCTGGATAACGTGCTAGTGTGCGCCGATGCACGCGTGGACGCCTCGAGTGCTGCGGCCCTGTTGCGCCTGCTGGTGCCGGGGGTCGATGTACATGCTCGCGTGGCCGAGCTTTCGGGCGGGCAGCGCCGTCGCGTCGAGATTGCCCGAGCCCTGCTGTGTCCGGGCGGCGCAGTGATTCTAGACGAGCCCTTTACCGGTCTAGACATCGCTGCGCGCGACGCATGCACCGAGGTCGTGCTCGACTTGCTCGACGGCCGTATGCTGTTGCTTGCCACGCACGATTCCGCTGACGCTCGGGCCCTCAATATCTCGGACATCATCACGCTCTAAAGACTTACTCAGCAACAAATTGATCCGTTTTTTCTCCGTCCCCATGGGGTCGGGTATGGTATTCTATCTGCGGGGTAATACTTAGGAATACCAAGTAATACCAACGCCGTAGAACAAACTCCAGATGCGGGCCAATCGGGTTGCCTTCACAGCCCGTCGCCCAGCCGCGTGGCCCGCATCCATCCGCACCACCGTCGTTTCAAAAAGGAAGCGCCATGGCAGAACACATGACCCCGGTTGTCGCGAAGGTCTTGCCCGAGGAAAAGGCGGCCTTCGCGGCGGCAACCCAGCTCGTGGGCACTACGCCGTCCAACGCCATCCGCATGTTTATCGCCGCCTTCAATCGCTGCGGCACCTTTCCGTTCGACATTTCGCCCAACGGGGCCTTTGGCGCTGCGCCCGATTCTCATCAACAATGACTGTCCCAAACTGCCGGCACTTGGGGACGTTCCTAAACTGCCGGCAGAAAAGGACCGTCCCCAAGTGCCGACACATAAGGAACGTCCCCAGGTGCCGTAAGAGTGTTCCTATTGGCTGGTCATTTAAGTCTGTCCCCAATGAGTAGGTGCGGAAAGGGTGTGAATGTTTGATTTACGCGCTATGATGTGCCCTTGCATAGAGAGCCCGGCGGAATGGTAACGGTCGCCGGGACACGTTTTTGAAAGGACAATCATGTCAGAAGAACTTCGTTCCATCCCACCCCAACACGGGTCCTTTGTTTTTACGTCGGAGTCGGTGACCGAAGGTCATCCCGATAAGATCGCTGACCAGATCAGCGACGCCGTCCTCGACGCAATCCTCGCCAAAGAAATAGAGCTCCAGGAGCAGGGCTACATCGCCCCCAACGGCGTGCCTGCCAACGTGGAGAACGTCCGCTGCGCCTGCGAGACCCTCGTGACCACCGGCACCGTCATCGTCGCCGGCGAGATTCGAACCCAGGCCTACGTAGACGTTCAGGAAATCGCCCGTGGCGTTATCCGCCGCATTGGCTACAACCGTGCCAAGTTCGGTTTTGACTGCGACACCTGCGGCGTCATGAGCCTCATCCACGAGCAGTCGCCCGATATCGCCCAAGGCGTTGACGAGTCCTTCGAGACCCAGACCGGCGCTACCACCGACCCGATCGACCTGATCGGTGCCGGCGACCAGGGCATGATGTTCGGATATGCCTCCAACGAGACCAAGACCCTCATGCCCATGCCGCACTACCTGGCAAGCCGCCTGGCCGAGCGCCTGGCCGCCGTGCGCCACGACGGTACCCTGCCCTATCTGCGTCCCGACGGCAAGACCCAGGTCACCGTGCGCTACGAGGAAGGCAAGCCCGTCGAGGTCACGACCATCGTCATCTCCACGCAGCACGCTGCCGAGATCGAGGACATGGGCAAGATCAAGGCCGACCTCATCGAGCACGTCATCACCCCGGTCATGGCCGCCGAAAACATGCCGTGGGACAACGCGGACATCTACGTGAACCCCACCGGTCGCTTTGTCGTGGGCGGCCCCATGGGCGACACGGGCCTCACCGGCCGCAAGATCATCGTCGACACCTACGGCGGCTACGGCCGTCACGGTGGCGGTGCCTTTAGCGG
>USBX01000280.1 GCA_900552995.1 uncultured Collinsella sp. | reverse complement strand
GAGCCTTATCGTCGGCAGCGTCAGATGTGTATAAGAGACAGATCAAGGGAACCGTGCGCAACTCGATCCTGTCGCGCGGCGTTGTGGTTGAGGAAGGCGCCTCGGTGACCAACTCGATCATCAACCAGAGCTGCATCATCAAGAGCGGCGCCCGCGTCGAGAACGCCATTCTGGACAAGAACAACGTGGTCCCCACCAACACCGAGCTTCGCGGCACGCCCGAGAACATCCTGGTGCTGGGCAAGGCTCCGTTAACTTCCGACACCACCATCGTACGTTAACGTTGGCACCGCAACATCGCTCGTAACATGTAGAATAGCCGCCCGGTTTGCGCCAGGCGGCTATTCTCGAATTGCAACATGGGAGACAATATGGCAGATTCCAGCAAAAAGATGCAGATCGTGTTTGCCTCGGCCGAGTGCGCACCGTTTGTTAAGACCGGTGGCCTGGGCGACGTGGCGGGCTCGCTGCCCTCGGCGCTCGTGCGCGCCGGCGCCGAAGTTATCGTGATGGTGCCCAAGTACGCCACCATTAAGGACGAGTACAAGGCGCAGATGGAGCATTTCTCCGACTTTTACGTGAGCCTGGGCTGGCGCAACGAGTACTGCGGACTCGAGAAGCTCGAGCACGACGGCGTCACCTATATGTTCATCGACAACGAGCGCTACTTTGCGCGCGACTATCCGTACGGGTTCTTTGACGACGGCGAGCGCTTTGCGTTCTTCTCCAAGGCCATTACCGAGAGCCTGCAGCACCTGCCGGCCGGCTTTGAGTGCGACATCCTGCACTGCAACGACTGGCAGACGGCGCTGGCGCCCGTGTTTTTGCGCGAGTTCTACCAGGGCCTGCCGCTGTACGACCGCGTCAAGACCGTGTTCTCGATCCACAACGTGGCGTTCCAGGGCCAGTTTAGCGACACCGTGATGGAGGACATTCTGGGCGTGGCGCATATTCCGGCGGCCGCCTCACAGCTACGTTGCGACGCGTGCAGCATCAACTACATGCTGGGCGCGCTGCGCTATGCCGACGCCATCACCACGGTGAGCCCCACCTATGCCAACGAGATCCAGACGCCCGAGTTTGGCGAGGGTCTGGACGGCGTGCTGCGCGAGCGCTCCTACGCGCTGCAGGGCATTTTGAACGGCATTGACGTGGCGGGCTTTGACCCGGCGACCGACAAGCGCATTGCCGCGAACTATACCGTCGAGGATCGCTCCGGCAAGGCCGTTTGCAAGGCCAAGCTGCAGGAAGAGCTGGGGCTCGAGGTTCGCGACGACCGTCCGCTGATGGTGATGGTCACGCGCCTGACGCGCCAGAAGGGCATGGACCTGGTCATGTACGCGCTCGACCGCATCCTGGCCGGCGGCGTGCAGGTAGCGGTGCTGGGTACCGGCGACCGCGACTACGAGGACGGCCTGCGCTACTTCCAGGACAAGTACCCCGGCACCATGGCCGCGCGCATCGAGTTCGATCCTGCGCTGTCGCAGCGCATGTATGCTGCCGCCGACATGTTCCTGATGCCTTCGAAGTTTGAGCCCTGCGGCCTGTCGCAGATCATCGCCATGCGCTACGGCACCCTGCCTATCGTGCGCGAGACCGGCGGCCTGAAGGACACTGTGCAGCCGTACAACGAGTTTACCGGCGAGGGCACGGGCTTCTCGTTTAGCAACTTTAACGGCGATGAGATGGGCGACGCCGTGTTCCGCGCGGCACGTCTGTTCTGGGACAACCGCGGCGCTTGGAACCAGCTGGTCACGCAGGCCATGAGCCAGGACTTTAGCTGGACGCGCTCGGCCGACAAGTATCTGGACCTGTACTTCTTTATGCATCCGGAGATTGAGAGGCCGGCGGCTGTTGTCGACGAGCCTGAGGCTGTAGCTGAGCCGGTGGCCGCTGAGGAGCCCAAGGCCGAGGAGAAGCCGGTTGAGGCAGAGCCCGCAAAGGCCGAGCCTGAGGTGAAGGTCGAGGCTACTCCCGAGCCCGAGACCGAGGTGAAGCCCGCTGCGAAGCCTGCGGCAAAGAAGACCGTGACTCGTAAGACGACGGCCAAGAAGGCCACAGCGACCAAGGCGGCGGAAACCAAGACCACCGCTGCCAAGACAACGACCACGCGCAAGCGCACCACCGCAGCTGCCAAGAAGACCGCCGAGGCCGAGGCTGCTCCCGAGGTAAAGGCCGAGACCTGTCTCTTATACACATCTGACGCTG
>USBX01000279.1 GCA_900552995.1 uncultured Collinsella sp. | reverse complement strand
CCTTATCGTCGGCAGCGTCAGATGTGTATAAGAGACAGTTTGGCGCCTATGTCGAGGTCCCGCTTCTGGGCTGGTGCAAGGACGCGGGCATTCCGTATCTGCTGCACGAACAGAATTCCGTCCCGGGTCTTGCTAACAAGATGATGAGTTCGCATGCCGCCCGCGTTTGCATCTCGGTGCCGGCAGCGCGTTCCGTATTTGAGCGCGAGGACGATCCTGACCATGTGCTCATGACCGGCAACCCCGTGCGCCGTTCTGTGATCGAGGGAGATCGAGTCCGCGGCCGTAGGGCCCTTGATGTGCCCGAGGACGCCACGCTCCTGCTGGTGTTTGGCGGCTCACTTGGTGCTCAGCATCTTAATGAGCGCGTGGCTTCGCTTAAAAACGAGTTGCTCTCGCGCGAGAATCTCTATGTTTTGCATTCGACGGGCGCCGATGGCTTTGAGGACACCGAGCGTGCCCTTGCCCTGACGCCCGAGGAAGCGAAGCGGTATCGCGTCCAGCCCTACATCGACAATATGGGCGATATGCTGGCTGCGGCCGATTTGGTCCTCTCGCGCTCGGGCGCTTCGAGTGTCGCCGAAATCGCGGCCCTTGCCGTTCCTTCGGTGCTGGTGCCGTATCCGCATGCGACGGCCGATCATCAGACCACCAATGCTCGCTATCTGGTCGATGCCGGTGCCGGCGTGCTCTGCGCCGATGCTGAAATCGATACCCAGGCGTTTGCCGATGAGCTGCTGCATCTTATCGATGATGCGCAGGCGCGTGATGCCATGCGCCAGGCGGCTCGCGGTTTGGCCCAGGACCGCGCTGCCGTCCTTTTGGCGGACGCGGTAGAAGGATTGCGTTAGTTAGACGGGATATCGTCGGTCGCCCTCGCGCTGATGCGGTAGGTGCGGTACAGTTAACGGGTTACAGGCAGTGTTTACGCAAGGAGTACACGAGCACATGGCTGATTCCCAGACTGCAACCTCCGCGCCCGAGTTTAAGAGCGCCCACTTTATCGGTATCGGCGGCGCCGGCATGAGCGGCATCGCCCTCGTTCTGCACGAGCGCGGTTATGCCGTTACCGGCTCCGACCTTAAGACGCCACGTTATATCCGCCAGCTTACCCGCGCTGGTGTGAAGGTGCATGTGGGCCATGAGGCCGCCACGATCGACGAGGTCAAGCCCGACGTGGTTGTTGTCTCCACCGCTATTCCGGAGTCTAACCCTGAACTCGTGCGCGCTCGCGAGCTTGGTATTCCCGTGTGGCCCCGTGCCAAGATGCTCTCTGCTTTGGGCCACGGCTACACGACTGTCGCTGTTGCCGGCACGCATGGCAAGACCACCACGTCTTCGATGTGCGCCACCATGCTCGACCGCATGGGTCTGGATCCGAGCTTCTTGATCGGTGGCATCGTCGAGGGCTATGACACGAACGGCAAGAACGGCTCGGGCGACTACTTTGTCGCCGAGGCCGACGAGTCCGACAGCTCCTTCCTGTTCCTGAACCCCAACGTAGTCATTGTGACCAACGTCGAGGCCGACCACCTCGATCACTACTCGGGTATCGAGGAGATCGAGGCAACTTTCGCCAAATTCATGAGCCTGGTGGGCGAGGACGGCACCGTCATCGTCTGCGGCGAGGACCCGCATCTGGTCGAGCTCGCCAAGTCGACGGGCCGTCACGTGCTTTCCTACGGCTTTGCCGAGAGCAACGACATCGTCTGCATGCACCCGGATGTCAAGGGCATCCAGAGTGACTTTATCGTTCGCTTTGAGGATGGCACTGAACATGCCGTGGAGATCAAGAGCAACCCCGGTCGTCACAACATGCTCAACGCCACGGCCGTATTGACCGTCGCCCATGTCCTAGGCCTTGATATCGACGCCGCCGCTAAGGCACTTTCGAGTTTTGAGGGCGTCCGCCGTCGCTTTACCCACGTGGGCGATATCGATGGCATCACCGTGGTCGATGATTACGGCCATCACCCCACCGAGATCAAGGCGACGCTTGCTGCCGCTTCGTCGCTGGGCTACAAGCACGTCGACGTCGTGTTCCAGCCGCACCGCTATTCGCGCCTGCAGGCTCTGTGCGATGACTTTGCCGATGCCTTTGCCAACGCCGATAAGCTGCTGCTGATCGATGTGTTCTCCGCCGGCGAGATGCCGATTCCGGGTGTTACCTCCAAGATGCTCGCAGATACCTGTCTCTTATACACATCTGACGCTG
>USBX01000278.1 GCA_900552995.1 uncultured Collinsella sp. | reverse complement strand
GTCCGAGATTTCCGCGTGCATTTTGCAGGATCGTAGTCCGTCGTGCGGCGTGGGCCATATCTACGACGGATCCTTCAGCGGCACGCTCACAACGGGTAACGGTGTCTTCGTTGACCTGCTCCTGCGCCACGGCTACCGCGTGATCCCGGCAAGCGAATTCGACTCGAGCATGTTACAGCAATAAAAAACCGCCACAAAGGAACTGTCCCCTTTGTGGCGGTTTTGGTCGGTTAGGCCAGGATAGAGTGGCCGTAGGCGTTGGCGGCCTTGATGGCGGCGGCGAACTTTTCGTCGGTGAAGGGCTCAGGGTTGCCCTGCTTCCACTCGTTGGTGGCGTGCGCGTATTCGCACAGGGCAGGGATGTCGGCCTCGGAAAGCCCGACCTGCTCAAGCGTCACGGGCAGGCCCATCTGCTTGTTAAAGGCGGCGTAGCGCACAAGGTTCTCGGTATCGCCCGTATAGGCAAACAGGACGAGCACGCCCAAGCTCACGACCTCGCCGTGCAGATAGGTTCCCTCGCGCGCAATGCTGCACGTCGCATTGTAGAACGCGTGCGCCACGCTCGAGTTGTAGTAGTAATCGTTTTGGTTGGTCAGGTTCGAGACATAGCCCGTGTTGACCACGATGTCGAGCGCGATCTGCTTTACGGCCTCGGTCGACAGGTCTTGGCGCACGTCCTCAAGACCCTGGACGCCATAGGTAAACAGCGGCTCGGAGCAGGTGTGCGCGAGCGCCAGGCCAAGACCTGCGGTGTGCTCCAGGTTGCCGGCGCTCGTGGCGTACTCGACCTCGGGCTGCTTAGACAGGGCATCGCCCACGCCGGCCCAGAAGTACTCTGCCGGTGCCTCGGCGATGATCTTGGGGTTGATGAAGATGTGCGCCGGTCGGTTGGGGTACGAATAGCCCTCGAGCGAGCCATCGTCATTGTAGACAACGGCAATGGCGGTCGCGGC
Source organism: uncultured Collinsella sp. (assembly GCA_900552995.1). Classification (GTDB taxonomy): domain Bacteria; phylum Actinomycetota; class Coriobacteriia; order Coriobacteriales; family Coriobacteriaceae; genus Collinsella. The sequence continues at coordinate 1,264 of USBX01000278.1, read as the reverse complement.
CGAGCAGTTGGAGCAAATCGTCGGTACGGTAAAGACGATCTTCTTGAGCTCGATGGCTGCGGTCTTCACGGTGTCGAGCGCCTTGCCGCCGCCGCATGCGATGAGCACGTCGGCTTCCTGGTAGGCAGGGGAGTTCACGACCTTGGCGATATTGGCACGCGTACTGTTGGTGCCATAGACGCGCGTCTCCAGGACCTCGACATCGGTACCTTCAAGTGCCGCCTCGATTCCCGGCAGCGCCGCAGCCAGGGCTCGCTTGCCGCCGATGATGGCGACCTTGGTCGCTCCGTACTCGGCCAGTGCGGCGGGCAGCTCGGTAAAGCAATCCTCGCCAACGGTATAATCACTCATTCCAATCGTGCGCATGGCAACCTTCTTTCTTTCGATAAAGTGCTTTCAGGTATTTTGCTCCTAGAGCAGGGCTGTAATAGCGAGAAATTTCGAACGTATAAAACCAATGTTGAGGGTTTTTCGACGGCGCTGACCGTGCTACCATACACCGCATGAGCGTTGATGGGGACGAGTAGTCGGCCGTCCGCATGCTACAGAGAGCGGGGAGCGCTGAGATCCCGTGCATGCGACCGATGAAAATCACCCCGGAGCTGCGGTCCCAACGGACGTGCCGCATAGGCACGTCTTAGTAGATATCGCCGAGGTGGTCGTCGATACAGGCCAGCCGAGTAACGGATGCGAGCGCGCGAATACGCGGGCGAGGGCATCTAAGCTGGGTGGTTAAGCGAAGAGCTTTTGCGGGCACGCTGCCCGTTTTGTGGCGCTTCGTCCCAGCTTGTAAGGGACGGGCGCTTTTTTGGTGCCCAACGGGCGTGCGCGCCCACGACATGAAAGGGGTACCGTGGCAAACGAGTACAAGCAGACGATGAATCTGCCCAAGACCGGTTTTCCCATGCGTGCCGGTCTTTCCAAGTCCGAGCCCAAGCGACTCAAGGACTGGCAGGACAACAAGGTCTACGAGCAGGTTCTGAAGAAGAACGAGGGTCACAAGAAGTTCGTGCTGCACGACGGTCCTCCGTACGCCAACGGCCCGATCCACATCGGCCACGCCATGAACAAGATCTCCAAGGACATGATCAACCGCTACTGGATGATGCAGGGTTATGAGGTTCCCTATGTCCCCGGTTGGGACTGCCATGGTCAGCCGATCGAGCACAAGGTCGAGGAGAAGCTCGGCACCGAGAAGTTCAACCAGACCTCCACGGCTAAGATCCTGTCTCTTATACACATCTGACGCTGCCGACGATAAGGC
>USBX01000277.1 GCA_900552995.1 uncultured Collinsella sp. | reverse complement strand
GGGCGCGCCTCAATCGTAGCCCGAGACGGTCCCGGGCTGACAATTTCGACTGTAATGGACGTTCTTGAATGACTAGTCGTTTAAGAACGTCCCCAATGACTAGGCGGAGAAAAATTCTTAAAAAAGTTCTTGCCCTGAGCTGATTCGTCCGTATAATAAACTTCGTTGCTTGAGAGCACGCACCTATTCCTCGGTAGCTCAATGGTAGAGCACGCGGCTGTTAACCGCGCTGTTGTAGGTTCGAGTCCTACCCGGGGAGCCAGGTTGTAAAACCCGTCGCTTTTGCGACGGGTTTTTTCATGCCGCGATCGCCGTTCGTGAACGTTACCATATCAACATTTCGTGTCGAGGATGTAATCCCGAGGCCCGCCACCTCAACATGCCGCGGTCGTTGTAGAATATTGCAATGATTGCTCCCACGACATGGTGCCGCGAGCACCAAGAAAAGGAGATTCTTGTGTCTGAGACCATTAACGGCAGCCTGAGCGTCTCGAACGACGTTATTGCCGATATTGCCGGTTATGCCGCGATGACGTGCTATGGCGTTGTCGGTATGGCTGAGCAGCTCCAGGGCGCCGAGAGCGTGCGCCTGCTTGCCGGTCAGCGCCTCCGCAAGGGCGTGCTTGTCTCCGCCGACGAGAACGGCCTTACGGTCGATCTTCACGTCGTGCTCGAGAACGGCGTCAACATGAAGTCCGTCTGCCACAATCTTTCGAGCTCCGTTGCCTTCACCCTGCAGGAGATCGCCCAGATCGATCCCACCAGCCTTAAGATCGGCATCCATATCGACGCGCTCAAGAGCCGTCTGAACTAGCATCCGAAAACGGAGATTCAAATACCCATGATTGCAAAGACCATTCGCACCTGTTTTCCGATCGCTGCGGCTGCCGTTTCCGACAAGGCCGAGGAGATCAACAAGCTCAACGTCTTCCCCGTACCCGACGGCGACACCGGTACCAACATGTCGCTCACGCTCGCCTCGGTGACTAAGGAGCTCTCCGCCCTTCCTGCCGACGCCGACATGGAAGCCATCGCCGGCGCCATCACCCACGGCTCCCTGATGGGTGCCCGCGGTAACTCCGGCGTCATCACTTCGCAGATCCTGCGCGGCGTGGCCGAGGGCCTTGTCTCTGCCGATGAGCCCATTACGTCCGCCAACATTGCCTTCGCCTTCCGTCGCGCCGTCAAGGTCGCCTTCCAGGCTGTCCGCAAGCCCATCGAGGGCACGATCCTCACGGTCCTGCGCGATGTCTCGACCAAGGCCGATGAGTGCGAGAAGAAGAAGTTCTCGGCTGAGGATGCGCTCGATGCCATCGTCGTCGAGGCGTACCAGTCCGTCGCCCGCACACCCGATCTGTTGCCCGTTCTGAAGGAGAACGGCGTGGTCGACTCCGGCGCCTTTGGCTTTGCCATTTTTCTCGAGAACTTTGTGGCTGCCGCTCTTGGTCGTAGCACCGTGGTCGAGGATTTCTCCGCTACGTTTGACTCCGCCGGCTCTGCCCGCGATGCCGCTCTTGGCCGTGTTGAGATCGAGGCTAACGACGACTGGGAGGGCTCGGAGTTCCGCTACTGCAACGAGTTCCTCTTTAAGGCCGACGCCCCGTTTGACGAGGACGAGTGCCTTAAGTTCCTAGGCTCCATGGGCGACTGTGAGCTGCTCGTGGGCGCCTATCCCGACTACAAGATCCATGTGCACTCCAACACCCCCAACCTGGTGCTCGAGCACATGCTGCAGCTCGGTCAGATCTATGAGGTCTTTATCCACAACATGGAGATGGAGGCCCACGACCGTACCGCCAAGATTCACGAGGACCAGGAGAAGGCCGCCGAGCCCGCGAAGGCCCTGGGCTTTGTCGCCGTTGCCGCCGGTTCCGGCGAGGCCGACATCCTTAAGTCCCTCGGCGTCGACGTGATCGTGTCGGGTGGCCAGACCATGAACCCCTCGACTGCAGACCTGTTGGGCGCCGTTGACCAGGTCAACGCGACCTCGGTTATCATCCTGCCCAATAACGGCAACATCCGCATGGCTGCCGAGGAGGCTTTCATCTTTGGTTGCACCGCGGTCGACTGCGACGACATCACCATCAAATTCGATGTCGATGAGACCCACGTTGGCATGACTATTACCTTTGGTGACCAGGCTACGGTCGATGAAGACGACCAGGCTGCGGTGTATGCCCTGTCTCTTATACACATCTGACGCTGCCGACGATAAGGC
>USBX01000276.1 GCA_900552995.1 uncultured Collinsella sp. | reverse complement strand
ATAAGAGACAGTTCATATACTGACCGTTAACGTTGACGCGCTCGGTCGGGCTCTCGTCAAAGCGGGCGAAGTAACGGCCGAGCATCATAAAGTCGGCACCCATGGCAAGGGCGAGCGTCATGTGGTAGTCGTAGACGATACCGCCGTCGGAGCACACGGGCACGTAGACGCCAGTCTCCTCGTAGTACTCGTCGCGAGCGCGGCAGACGTCAATCAGCGCGGTGGCCTGGCCACGACCGATACCCTTGGTCTCGCGGGTAATGCAGATGGAACCGCCGCCGATACCGACCTTGATGAAGTCGGCACCGCAGTCGGCCAGGAAGCGGAAGCCCTCAGCGTCGACGACGTTACCGGCACCGACCTTGACGTCCTCGCCGTAGTTGGCGCGGATCCACTCGATGGTGCGCTTCTGCCACTCGCTGAAGCCCTCGGAAGAGTCGATGCACAGGACATCGGCGCCGGCCTCGATGAGCAGCGGCACGCGCTCGGCATAGTCGCGGGTGTTGATACCGGCGCCGACCATGTAGCGCTTGTCGTTATCGAGGAGCTCGTTGGGGTTGGTCTTGTGGCTGTCGTAGTCCTTGCGGAAGACGATGCCCATGAGGTGATCGTTGTCGTCGACGATGGGCAGAGCGTTGAGCTTGTTGTCCCAGATGACGTCGTTGGCAACCTTGAGGCTGATGTTCTTGTCGCCCACGATGAGCTGCTCACGCGGGGTCATGAACTCGGAGACCTTCTTCTGATGGTCATCGCGGCTGGGGCGATAGTCACGGCTGGTGACGATACCCAGGAGCTTGCCCTTGGGGGTGCCGTCATCGGTAACCGGCATGGTGGAGTGACCGGTCTTCTCCTTGAGCTCGATGACCTGCTCCATGGTCATGTCGGGGGTCAGCGTGGAATCGGACTGAACAAAGCCGGCCTTGTGATCCTTGACGGCCTTGACCATGGCGGCCTCGGACTCGGGGGTCTGAGAACCGTAGATGAAGGACAGGCCACCCTCGGTAGCGAGCGCGACACCCATGTCGACGCCCGAGACGGACTGCATGATGGCGGAAACCATGGGGATGTTCAGGGTGATTGCCGGCTTCTCACCGCGCTTAAAGCGGGTTAGCGGCGTCTTAAGAGAGACGTTGTTGGGGATGCACTGCGAGGACGAGTAACCAGGAACCAGCAGATACTCCGAAAACGTGTGGGACTCACCGGGAAAGAACGTAGCCATGTTTCTCCTTTTTCCATGCGACCGGTCGGCTGCAGGCCTCGTAGGACCCAGCCCAACCTTGGGCGCCCAATACTGGGGAAGTATCTTAGCGCACTTTGACTGCTACAATGCATGATTTAAGAAGAGCACACGAGGGCTTGACGCAGGCTTTGCGTTTGCCCAGCAAACGCTTTAGCGGGGAGACGTAAGGCACATGGAGTACAAGACGACGGCAAAGTTGGTCATTCAAGCGTGCGACAAAGACCTGCCGGGCGTGTTCGGCCATGGTTGCGTTTTGTTGCTGCAAGGCATCGCCCGCGAGCACTCGCTCAACCGGGCCGCCAAAAACATGGGCATGGCGTATTCCAAGGCCTGGCGCATTGTGAACGAAGCCGAAGGGCAGCTGGGTTGCAAGCTCATCGAGCGCGACGGCGCCCGCGGATCCACGCTCACGCCGGCCGGCGAGCGCGCCATCGCGGTCTACGAGGAGCTGCAGGCCGACATAAACCAAGTCATTGCCACCAAAGCCAACGACCTCATCGCCAGCATTAACGCAAAGTAAACTATCTGGGCTGATTATTGGTCCGCCGCACTAACGAATTAAGACGCGCGCCATAAAATGCGCCCATTTACTACGTTTAGTTGAACACCCTCGACCACCCCAGATTTCGTGAAAATAAAACCGCTGGTAGACAGCTTGCCATTTTTCAAAAATGGCGGGTATGGTTGACCCCTAGGGGTTAAACGTAGTAGATAGGCCGTTTTCGTGGCACAGACCCAATACTAGCTAGTTCCGGAGGGCGGTGTCTAGGGTGGCAGCCACTACCAGGGGATCATCAGCGCCGGCGAAGAGGCGAATGGTGCTCCCCTGCTTGCCTCGCGGAGCAGAGAGGCGCGTCGTTGCGCCGCCGGCGGGCGATATACGGAACTTGTCGGGCAGTGCGTTAAAGAATTCGCCCGCGGCGCAGTCCATCCTGTCTCTTATACACATCTGACGCTGCCGACGATAAGGCTCGTGTAGAT
>USBX01000275.1 GCA_900552995.1 uncultured Collinsella sp. | reverse complement strand
GATCTACACGAGCCTTATCGTCGGCAGCGTCAGATGTGTATAAGAGACAGCTATCGACCACGCTATCGACGTGCTCGTGAGCGACCGTGCCCTCGACGGTGTCGTGTGCGGCCAGCCTGCCATCGACACACTCAAAATCGTCGATGGCGACAACATCGTCGAGACGCCGCCGCGCGAGCTGTACTGGGCCGCGCAGACGCCGCAGATTTTTAGTGTCGACGCCATGAAGCGCGCCCATGCCGCGGCGATTGCCGAGGGCTTTATCGGCACGGACGATTCGTCACTGGTCGAGCGCATGGGTGGGCGCGTCCGCTGTGTCCAGAGCCCGCGCGATAACCTTAAGGTGACGGTGCCCGAGGACCTGCGTCCCGTAACCGCGATTCTGCTTGGCCGCATGGCCGAGGGAGAGGACCTTCCCCATGTTCAGTAACCTGCGCATTGGCCATGGCTACGACGTTCACCGTCTGGTGGAGGGGCGTCGATGTATCATCGGCGGTGTCGACATTCCCTACGAGCGCGGCCTGCTGGGCCACTCGGATGCCGATGTGCTCGCGCACGCCTTGGCCGACGCCATTCTGGGCGCCTGCCGCGGGGGAGATATCGGCAAGCTATTCCCCGACACCGATCCCGCCTACGAGGGTGCCGATTCGATGGTGCTGCTCGCCCGCGTGATGGACTATGCGCGCGAGCTGGGCTTTGAGTTTGTCGATGCCGATTGCACCATTGCCTGTCAGCAACCCAAGATCACTCCGCACCGCGATGCCATGCGCGCCAACCTTGCCCATGCCCTGGGCGTTGACGTCGAAAACGTGGGCGTTGCCGCCACTACGACCGAAAAGCTCGGTTGGGAAGGCCAGGGCGAGGGAATCGGTGCCTGGGCCGTCTGCCTGCTACAGAAAACCGTTAAGGAGTAACGAATGCGTATCTACAACAGCGCTACCCATAAAAAGGAAGAGTTCCAGCCCATCGAGTCCGGCAAGGTCCGCATGTACGTGTGCGGCCCCACGGTCTACGACAACATCCACATTGGCAACGCCCGCACGTTCATCAGCTTCGATGTGATTCGCCGCTGGCTCATCGCGAGCGGCTACGAGGTCACGTTCGCCCAGAACCTCACCGATGTCGACGACAAGATCATCAAGCGCGCCAACGAGCAGGGCCGCACTGCCGCCGAGGTCGCGACGGAGTTCTCGGACAAGTTCATCGGCGTCATGCGCGCCGCCAACGTGCTCGATCCCGATGTGCGCCCCCGCGCCACCAAGGAGATCGGCCCCATGATCGCTATGATCAAGACGCTTATCGAGCAGGGCCACGCTTACGCAGCCGATAACGGCGATGTGTACTTTGCCGTGCGCAGCGATCCCAACTATGGTCAGGTCTCGGGCCGCAACATCGACGACCTTATGGTTGGCGCGCGCATCGAGGAGAACGAGGACAAGAACGACCCGCTCGACTTTGCCCTGTGGAAGGCCGCTAAGCCCGGCGAACCCAGCTGGCCGAGCCCCTGGGGCGAAGGCCGTCCCGGTTGGCACACCGAGTGCGCCGCCATGGTGCATCGCTACCTGGGCACCCCGATCGACATCCACGGCGGCGGCTCCGACCTTGCCTTCCCGCATCACGAGAACGAGTGCGCCCAGGCCACCTGCGCCTGGCACCAGGGCTTCTCCAACACCTGGATGCACACGGGCATGCTGCTGGTAGACGGTGAGAAGATGTCCAAGTCGCTCGGTAACTTCTTTACGCTGGCCGAGGTCCTCGAGCAGCACTCCGCTGCCGCCCTGCGCCTGCTGATGCTGCAGACGAGCTATCGCTCGCCGCTTGACTTCTCCTGGGAGCGTCTGGATGGTGCCGAGAACTCGCTCACACGCATTGCCGGTACGGTCGAGAACCTGCGTTGGACTGCGAACCATGCGACGGCCGATGCCGATGCGGCTGCCGCCGAGGCGTTTGCCGCCAAGGCCGCCGAGACCCGTGCCACCTTTAAGGAGTGCATGGACGACGACTTTAACACCGCCGGTGCCATGGGTGCCGTCTTTGGCTTTGTGACCGAGTGCAACCAGTACCTGGAGCAGGCGGGCGATGCTGCCGACAAGGCCGCAGCCCTGGCTGCCGCCGATACGCTGGTCGAGCTGCTCGATACGTTTGGCGTCGAGCTTCCCGAGCCCAAGGTCGAGTTGCCGCTGGGCCCTGTCTCTTATACACATCTCCGAGCCCACGAGACACTCGCTAA
>USBX01000274.1 GCA_900552995.1 uncultured Collinsella sp. | reverse complement strand
GGGAGCAGTATCCTCCGACATATCTTTGGCAATGCGCTGACGATGATATTGTATCGCCCGACAATTATGAAAAGATGGTCGATGCTCTGGATGCAGCTGGAGTACACCATGAGGGAGTCATGTATTCAGAAGGGGGGCACGCATTGATGAAGCCCCATGCGCCGGAGACCGACTACTGGTGTATGAGCGTTATTGAGTTTCTTAAAGATTATCTCGACTAGGAAACTGCATGTCGCTTTTTGAGCGGGTGATTTCGTCATGCAATGTTTTCGGTATTGAACGTGGTCGTGGATGAATGATGTTCTAGAATGTTCGTACTGTCACATAAACGAACAGGAGCGAACATGCATATCTACTCTGTATCAGATCACGAGTTCAAATCTTATGGCTGCGTGTGGAACGACGTTCCGTCCAACCTGACCGCTCCGCTCATCGAGGCGCTCTCTGCCACGCCCATTCCCGAGGGCAGCAAGTACGTAGCAAGTGCGCCGGAGCTCGAGGGCGTCAAAGATGCCGATAAACTGGGCTTTCTCATGTTTGGCGGCCGTCCCTTCCAGCTCGGCTGGTGCAACGGCCACAACACGCAGCTCAACTGCCTGGAGTATCACCGCGCCAGCGAATTCAACCTGGGCGCCCGCGACTTTATCCTGCTCGTGGCGCATCGCTGGGAGATCGAGGACGGCAAGCTCGACACCGCGTGCGTCAAGGCGTTCCGCGTGCCGGCCGGCACGCTTGTTGAGGTTTTCAACACCACGCTCCACTACACGCCGTGCATGGTCGACGACGGCGGCTTCCAGGTGATGGTGGCGCTGCCCGCCGGCACCAACGGCCCGCGCCCCGAGGCTGCAGCCGACATGCCTGCCGCCGGTGACGGCTACTGCTACTGGAAGGCCGACAAGTGGGTTCTCTGCCACGCCGACAGCCCCAAGGCTGCCGAGGGCGGCTACGTGGGCCTCGTCGGCAAGAACCTCGACATCACCTGCGACTAGCATCTTCCGTCTCGATTTGTAACATCTAGCGGGCTAAATCGTCTCTACCTGTTACAGATTTAGACAAACTGCAGGGGCTGCCCGAAAGATCTCGATCTGTAACACCAGGCCCGGTTTTGACGGCCTAGCTGTTACAGATCGAGACAAAACGGGCCCAAACCACCACAAAGGTGCCTGTCCCCATTGCGGTGGCTGCCTAGAGTTGGCTGCGCAGATAGTCAGCCATATATGGAACGGCGAAACGCACGTAACCGCGGCGCGCCTGTTCGATTACGCCGGCGTCGATGAGGCGCCGGCGATACTTTTGCGCATAGTCGGGTGTGACTGACATACGTTTCGCTACATCGGAAATGCGCGAAACGGCGTCTTCGTCATCAGTCATTGCGTCGAGAAACGCGACGTCTTGGTCCGATAGCGCGGCGAGCGTCGTTTCACAAACATCGTTTTCGAAATCGGCTTTTGACGCTTCGATAGCTCCGTCGACTTGCTCTGGCGTTACGTGTTCTCCTGTCTTGCAGCGATTGCCGATGTTATAGCCGATGAGCTGCAGCATATAGGGCGAGCCTTGGGTTGCGCGAGCGGCACGGAGGCGAAGATCGCCTGGAATATCAAGGTCGAGCTCTTCGAAAGCCCGCTGATAATAGGCATCGACATCTCCGACTGAAAGCGGTTCGAGCGTGACCTTGCGAGCGCGGTTGAGAAATGTCAGCACGCGGTCATTGAGCGTTGCACAGACGGCTCCCGGGAGACCTGCCATAACAAGCGCGACGTTGAGTCCCTCACCGACCAGCTCTTGATAGGCGGTGACGAGCTGTCTAATCTCAGGTGAATTAGCTTGGAGCTCATCGATAAGGATGAGGATGCCGTGCCCCTGCTCGGTCAGCTTGCGCGCCAGCTGCGTGAGTTTGAACTGGAAACTCTTGGTCTCCTGCACATCGCGTGTGAACTCGAGACCGGCTGAGAAGCCGAAGACGCTCAAGCTACCGCCAGAAAGTTTGGGGAGATGACGCTTGCTGACATAAGGCTCGCCTGCTTCTTGGATTTTTTCAACAATGCGCTCAAGCATATCTTCGGAGGCTACGGTGGGTGTGGCGACAACAAAACCGAGCTTGCGTGCGCGGTCGGCAAGTTCCCACAGAAGAACCGTCTTGCCGCTGCCTCGCTGGCCGAGCATGAGCATGGCTCGGTCTCGATTGCCCGGCTCCTGCTCAAGACCGGAGATGAATGTCGAAATCACGTTCCCGCGACCCACCAGATAGGACCTGTCTCTTATACACATCTCCGAGC
>USBX01000273.1 GCA_900552995.1 uncultured Collinsella sp. | reverse complement strand
AGGCCGAGGCCCGTGCACTCGAGGGCGTGGCCCAGGCCCAGCCCAAGAAAAAGAAGAGCGCCGTTGCCAAGCGCTCCCGCGTGACCAAATCGGCCCAGGGCATCAAGGTATCGATGCCCAGCAAGAAGAATAAGCCCGTAAAGAAAGACTAGCCCCAACGCCTCCCTAAGTTGCGGTGAAATAGGGACTGTTTAAGCGTTTTAACCTCCTATTCAGTCCCTATTTCACCGCAACTTAGGGGTGAGCGGCGATGTTGAATTGGTGCCTTGCGCCTGTGGGGCCGTGTCGATGTTATGCTCTAACCTCGATTGTTTGAATTGCTTCGAAAAGAGGATGCCGTGATCTGCCCGCATTGCCTTAAGACTATCGAGGACGGCGCCTCGTTCTGCCCCTATTGCAACGCATACGTTGGTCCGGGCGATGGACCCGAGCATACCGAGTTCGTGTTCTGCGACGGCTGCGGCGCCCGTCTGTCCCCGCATGACCGTACCTGTCCCAAGTGTGGACGCCCCGCGCCAGGCATCCTTTCCGAGGACGCGGCCGCATCCGACCTGGCCGCAGGGCGCACGGCCGGCTTTCCGCGCCTGACGCAGGAGCAGATCGATACCGAGGTGCCCCACGCGCCGGCATCTGCCGCCGCGGTGCTCTCCGACGCAGCCGACCCCAACGAGACCTGCGTGCTGCCTGCCTTCGATAAGGACTTTGGCATCCCCAAGGTGGATATCCCCACGCCGGTGTCCCTGCGCGATGATGCCCAGCCTAAAAAGCAAAAGCCCAAGCGCAAGGTCCATCCCGACGAGGATGCCTATCACAAGCACAAGCGCCATATCCCCAAACCGCTCATCGTCATCGCGGTGCTCGCTGCCGTGTGCGGTGGTGCGTATTGGTTTGTGACTGCCGATCCCATGGGCGTTATGCCCGGCTTCTACGACCAGTTTGGCCGGGCCGCCAAGACCACCTTCCCGTCGCGCCAAAAGGGCGAGGCCACCGAGAAAGAGTCCAAGCAAGAGGATACGTCCGAGGTCGTTCAGGAGGAGACCGTCTTAACCGACGACCAGCTCTACACCAGGCTCGACGGCCTGTACCAGACCATCGTGTCGTACAGCGACGAGGATCAGATTGGCGAGGTCATCGATTCGTTTAATAACGGCTATCTGCGTACACCGCTCTCCACCCGCCAGGAGCTGTCGCAGAGCGCCTATGCCCTGCGCGACCAGATTAAAAAGACCCAGGATGAGCTCAACAACCTCAAGGTTCAGGACGACACGGTCTATGCGGAGGATATCGAGCACCTAAAGCAGCTTGCCCAGTGGATGTACGAGCGTGTCGACGTAATCTGCCAGAGCTGGGATATCTCGCTGTCCATTCCCGACGGGGAGTCGCTGAGCGCCCGTCAGAGCGAGATCCTGGCGCCCATCGCGCAGAGTGGCAACAGCGCGCTGAACCAGTACGACGCCAATGTGGGTTCCTGGAAGCCGCAGCAGCGTTCCTAAAATTAGTTCGCCATAGTCGGCATAACCTACGTGCGCAATTGATGTAAGCGCATGCTTATTGCTACAATTCGTACAAATATGCTTTAAACGCACGAGGAAGGAACCACATGTTTGGTTTTAAGAAAGAGCTCTACACGCCTGAGTATCAGCTTGCCGGCGACGAGTGCGCCGTTATCGAGACGTCGAAGGGTACCATCAAGGTCAAGTTTGACGGCGAGGGCGCTCCCATTCATGTCGCGAACTTCTGCGAGCTTTCCACGATGGGTTTCTATGATGGCCTTAAGTTCCATCGCTATGTGCCCGGCTTTGTCATTCAGGGCGGCGACCCCAATACCCGCGATATGTCCGGCGCCGACGTCGCTGCCGGCCTTGAGGGCCCCGACGGCATGCCCGGTACCGGCGGCCCCGGCTACTGCATCAAGGGCGAGTTTGCCACCAATCCGCGCAACAGCCATGTCGATGGCGCCCTTGCCATGGCACGCTCCATGGATCCCGATTCCGCGGGCTCGCAGTTCTACTTCTGCCTGGGTGCCCAGCACAACCTCGATTCGGGCTATACCGTCTTTGGCACCACGGTCGAGGGCCTCGACGTCATCTCGCAGCTGCGCGCCGGCGACGAGATCGTTCACGTCGAGATTGTTCACGAGTAAAGGGGACTTCCTTGAATAGCCAGCTGATCCAACAGGGCCGCGCCGCTTATCGCGCGGGTGATTTTTCCGCTGCCGCCCAGATGCTTGGCGCGGCAAAGACTCCCAACGAGATCATGGGTGAGGCCGACCACTGTC
>USBX01000272.1 GCA_900552995.1 uncultured Collinsella sp. | reverse complement strand
GGGTTGGCAGCGTTGTTCATAAGCCAAGCGCCCTGGCCCATATAGGAAAGCAGCAGGCAGCACTTAACGAACGGCCAGGTAGCGTAGATGTTGCCGCGGCCGACGTGGCCCATGTCGGAGTAGAGCGCCTCGGCACCGGTGGTGGCGAGGAAGCAGCTGCCCAGAATCATGATGCCCGCATGGTTGTTGGGGCTCAGCAAAAAGGCGATGCCGCGCACCGGGTTGAGGCACAGCAGCACGGCGGGGTGCTGGAAGACAAAGAACAGGCCCGTGCCGCCCAGGAACAGGAACCACAGCGTCATGATGGGGCCAAAGGCGTGACCGATTTTGGCCGTACCGATGCGCTGCACCAAGAAGAGCACGATGATGATGGCGAGCGTAATGGCGACGACGCGGCCTTGGTCATCGCCCAGCACGGCATGGACCGCCGGGATGGTGCGCAGGCCCTCGATGGCCGTGGTAACGGTAACGGCCGGCGTCAGGATGCCGTCGGCGAGCAGCGCGGCGCCACCCAGCATGGCGGGGATGATAAGCCACTTGCCGCAGCGCTTGACCAGGCTGTACAGGGCAAAGATGCCGCCCTCACCATGGTTATCGGCGCGCAGCGAGATGAGCACATACTTGATGGTGGTCAGCAGCGTGACCGTCCACACGACAAGGGAGAGCGCGCCAAGCACGAACTCCTCCGTCACACTTCCGATGCCGCCGTTGCCGGCAACGAGCGCCTTGGTTACATACATAGGGCTGGTGCCGATATCGCCGTACACCACGCCCAGCGTGACGAGCATCGCCGAGATGCTCACAGGAATCGCAGCGTGCGAGGCTGCCTCCTTGGCCTTTTGTTCCATAAGCCGGTTTCCTCCCAACTTTAATGTTCGAAGGAATTATAGGTAATCGGCCCATGTTTGAATGGCACTGTTTTCCCAGCTAAATAAACATTTATACGGCCTTTAGGCCACCTCGGCGATATGGAATGTGACAAAGGGACTGTCCCTTTGCCACATCACCGCATTCGTTACTTGCCGAGCCAGTTTTTGAACCACCACTCCATGGAACGGCTCATCTCGGCCATAAAGGGGCTCGTGTGCTTGCGGGTGTAGATATCCACCACGCGCTCGCCCACCTCGCGTGCGTGCGGGCGAAACATCGTGTCCATCTCGGCCACCTGCGCGTCCATGGTCGCGGCATCCGCACGGCAGTAGCGCTCCTCGTGCACCAGGTTCACCACGGGATGCGCAATGGCCGGACGCTCCTTACGGGGCGTGCCGATGATGAGCATCGACAGCGGCATGGTATACGGAGGCAGATCGAGCAGCTCGGCGACTTCCTCGGCATTCTCGACGATATCACCGATATAGCAGCTCCCCAAGCCCAGAGCCTCGGCGGCAACCACGACGTTTTGCGCGGCGATCACGGCGTCTTGGGCCGCGATGGCAAAGTCGCCCAAACCCGGCGCGCGGCGGGGCGCCTTGCCCGTACGCTCGACAAACTCGGGCTCAAAGCAGCCCACGTGCTCAAACAGATCGATCCACTTGGCATAATCGACCACAAATATTAGTGCCCAGGGCGCCTTGGCGATCATGGGCTGGTGGTCGCACAGGTCGGCCAGACGATCGAGCGTGGCCTGCTCGCGGATGCTCACGATGGAATACATCATCATGGCGCCTGCCGACGGCGCACGGCTCGCCGCATGCAGAATCGCCGCCCGCTGCTCGTCGGTCACCGCCACGGGTCGGCCGTCGTCATCGCGCGCAAAGGCACGCGTAGAGGAACGGTGCTCCAACGTGTCCAGCACTGCGTTGCTCGTAGTCTCGACCGGATAGCCGTACGTATCGACCGCCGCTCCGTCGCCGCCCATGTCCGCCTTGCAAACCTGCTCGCTCATCGCCCTACCCTCGCCATTTCTTTAAGAAGCCTTTACGTTTCCGTGTAATTCCCGTCCATTATCGCGCAGGTCGCCGCTACATTGCGCAACACCGCCACGCACGCGCGTTATTATGGCTGGTTGTTGTGCGCAGTCACCAAATGCAGCGCATATCTTGGTAACAATCGGGTAAACCCCCGCTTTCGTAGGTTTTAGTTTGTGAGGAGTCTCAGCATGTTCGCTGCCGCCATCTCGCTCGTCGGTCTTGTGGCGACCGTCTACCTTGTTTTGCGCGAGGCCAAGGCCATTCGCGCTCAGTCGGGCACCGTCGCCAAAAGCGCTCTTGGGTGGAGCGCCGCCTTCGGCCTGTTCCAGCTCTTTTTGACCATTTGGGGTGCCATTGGCCCTGTCTCTTATACACATCTGACGCTGCCGACGATAAGGC
>USBX01000271.1 GCA_900552995.1 uncultured Collinsella sp. | reverse complement strand
GCTCGACGCTGCGCGGGTCGCAAGCACCCCATCTTGCCGTTCAAGCCGTCGCTCGCGTACCGAAGTACGCGTCGCTCCTCTTTCACGGCAACCTGGGGCACTTGCGGCCCGCTCGCTGTTGGTTACGCAACATCAACAAATAAAAACGGCTCAAATCCTGATTTGGATTTGAGCCGTTTGTCGTTACTGCTCGGGTTCTTCGACTTTATCGATGGTCCGGGCGGCTCCGAGACCGCCGGCGGTGTTGCGGCGGATGCGCACGGCAACCTCGTGGCGCTCGCCGTCCTGCGTGTAGCGCAGGGGGAAGCTTGCGCGGTTTCGCGCGGCCTCGATGGTACCGCGCTCGCGGGCGATCCAGTAGTACTCGCCGACGATGCCGAGGGTATCGGCGCCGTAGGGGAGATAGGTCGACAGCTGGTGTAGCAACGGACCGGGGCAGAAGACCTCAGTTGCGAAATCGACGGGGAAGTCCTCGGGGATGGCGGGCGCTACGGGTGCGGGGGCCGGTACCATCGCCGGTGCGAAGGCCTGCTCATTGACGGGCGTCACCTCGACGACGGGCACGGGTTCGGTGCCGAGCACTGATTCGGTGCCCACTTTTGGCATCGCCGCGGAATCTGCAGACTCGACGATAGCGGGTGCGTCTACGGCCGCGGTGTCGAGCTCGACTTGCGGAGCGTTCTCGTTCTCGATGCTCGGCTTTGTCTCGACCGGCGTGGAAGCCATGGTGGTGATGCCGGCGTTGGCGTTCTCGGGGTCATAGACGACCGTGAGCGAGATGGCGGGCTGCGGCGTCTCGGGCTCCGGCGCCGACTCGGTAGCGCCTTGATTGGCGGGCTCGTCGGACTGATCGCCCTCGGCCTCGTCGCCAAAGACATCGCTGTTTTGGAATGCAGACGTCTCGGGTTGGATAGCGGCTTCTTCGGTTGTCGACTTGGGAGCCTCGTTGAGCTCCGCAGTGGCTTCCTGCTCTGACATGACTTTGGGATCGGTCGTGGCGGCGATTTCGGTTTCGGCTTCCGCTGTTACCTCAATAGCGACTTCGATCTCTGCCTCGGGCTCGGGCTCCGGAGCGACTTCGGCCACGGGCTCGGGCTCGGCGCGCTTAACGTGCTTGGGGCGCACGGCCTTGAGGTCCTTCTCACCGCGCTTTTTCTTTTTGTAGGACTGCTTGGCACCCTTGGCAGCCTTGGGCTTGTCCTCGCCCTTGGCAAGCGCAGCATCCCAGACCTCGTTGGCGATGACCGTGGCATACAGGCGGCCGCCTTTAAAGACGGTCAGCCTTATGCAGTCGTCGAGCTCCTCGAGCAGCTCGCGCGTGGACTCGAAGCCCAGGTCATAAGCGGTCATATCGCCAGCGGCGAGTGTCTCCTCGACCTGCGTCATAAACGTTTGCTTGCCGCATCCAATCGCATCGCGTAGCAGGCGATACAGATAGATGTGGTTGCCCAGCGATAGCGTGGGCTTAACTATTGTCTTGCTCATGGCAAATCTCCTCTTTACACACCAAAGCATCTTACCATCGCGCGGGGCTTGCTACCTCGGCGCCCAAGGCAAACGGGCGCGACCGTTGCCGGTTCGCGCCCGTTATACAGGTCGATTATCTATGAGGGGCAAACGTGCTTAGTTGCCCGATGCCGTGCCTTGGCTCGAGCTGTCAGATGCCGTGCCGGACGCGGTTCCACTCGAGCTGTTCGAGTTGCTGGTGTTGCTGCTGTCTGCTGAGCCCGTTCCCGACGTGGTGTCGCTCGTCTGGTCGCCCGTGCTCGGTTGAGAGCCGTCAGTCGTTTGGCTTGAGTCGGTTGTGCCGGATTGCGTACCGTTGTTGTTCACAGAAGAATCGGCGCCCTGCGACTGATCGGGGGTGTTCGAGGACGAGTCGGTGGATGCGGAGGTGCCCTGCGAGTCGTCCTGCTGGCTTTGCGATTGACCAGTGCTGTCCGCGTCGTGCTCGGTCGTGCGTGACGACAGAATCGGCTCGGGACGCTCGCCCAGACCCTCACCGGCGGTGGTGATAAGGATGGCAGCGGTGCAGGCGATAACCGCGACGATGGCGATGGCGATCGAGAAGATGATGACCTTCTTTTGCGTCTGGCTGCGCTCTGCCGCCGCCTTGGCGCGCAGGCTGTTGGGGGCGACGCGCGCCGTGGTCGCGCGACCTGCAACCTGACGCATCTCCTGCGTGGTCGCAGCTCCGCCCAGGTGCTCGTCGGCGTTAAGCTCAACGGGCTCGTAAGCGCCGACGGGATAGTCGACGGCGGCGTGCGTGCCTTTGATGACCTCGGCACTGGCAGAGATACTGTCTCTTATACACA
>USBX01000270.1 GCA_900552995.1 uncultured Collinsella sp. | reverse complement strand
CGAGATTAGCGAGTGTCTCGTGGGCTCGGAGATGTGTATAAGAGACAGGAAGAGCGAGAACCCCTTCGAAAAGCAAAACGAACTCTACAGCAAAATCCTAGGCCGCGAGGTCAAGCTCTATACCAAGATCGAGGCCACGAGCACTGAGAATAGCGATAGCATAAAGCAATGGAGCGTTACTGTACCGGCAAGCTCCATCGGATATCTCTACATCAACAAAGATACGACTGCCGGCAGTTATTGGCCCGTCACCCTTACCATCGACCAGCGAACGATCGAAAACGAGGCCTGGAGATTCGACAATAATATCCGCCAGATTGCGGATGCATCGGACGCCCCGAGCCAGCATACGGTGTCAATCGGAGTCGCGGAGGGCTATACAGACATGCCCCAAGACAACGAGCCGGTCTTTTACGCCCTCAATCTGGACGTTTTCGAGCAGATTATTAGCGAGCTTAAGACGAACGAGTTTATTCCGACGGTTTTTAAGGACGGAAGGATCGAAGGCGAGTATACCGTCAAGGATGACGGCAACCTGCTGCTGAGCGTTCCGTACGATGAGGGCTGGAACGTAACGGTAAACGGAGCCGCCGCAGAACTAACGCCCGCCGCCGATAAGGGCTTGTCATCCCTGAACATGCAGAAAGGCGCGAATAAGATCGTGATGACCTACAAGACTCCGGGCGCCCTTGCGGGGCTTGCAGTGAGTCTGGCGACCGCCGCCGCCCTTGTTGCAGCGGGGCTATTCACCAGGCATAAGAAAAGCCGCCGTTAACAAGCGGCGGCTTTTACGCTCGAAAAGTTAATAGTGGCTAGAGCGTCTTGAGGTACTCCCTCAGCTCTTCTTCCCAGTCGGGCATGTGGAAGCCGGCGGCCTCAAGCTTGGACAGGTCGAGCGCGGAGTGGACCGGGCGCGGGGCGACGGGGCCGGCGGCATTTGCGTAGTAGTCGGCGGTGCTCACCGGCACGACCCTGTCCCCGTTGCCGTTGGCTGCCTCGAAGACGGCGCGGGCGATGTCCGCCCAGGACTTGACCGCGCCGGAGCCGGTGCAGTTATAGGTCCCGTAGGGGGCGTGTGTGCCCAGCACGTGGAAGATGGCCTCGGCCATGTCGCGCGTGAAGGTCAGGCGGCCCAGCTGGTCGTCCACGACGGTGACCTGCGTGAGCCCGTCCTCGGGGTCGGCGACGCGGTCTGAGAGGCCCCTCATGGTCTTGACGAAGTTGTGCCCCTCGCCGATGACCCAGGAGCTGCGCATGATGTAGTGGCGCGGGCAGCCGGCCACGGCGATGTCGCCGGCGGCCTTGGTCTGGCCGTAGACGGACAGCGGGCTGAGGGGCTCCTCCTCCGTGTGGACCTCGGCCGTGCCGTCGAAGACGTAGTCGGAGGACACGTGGACGAGCGTGATCCCGTGCCCGGCGCAGGTGCGGGCGAGCAGGGCCGGCCCGGTCGCGTTGGCCTTCCAGGCGGTCACGCGGCCCTCGGGGGTCTCCGCCCTGTCCACGGCCGTGTAGGCGCCGCAGTTGATGACGGTGCCGTAGAGCGACCAGTCGTACTGCGCGTAGGCGTCCGGGTCGGACATGTCGAAGGTGTCGATGTCGCAGAAGTCGAAGTCCTTGGCGACGCCGCGCTCCTCGGCGAGCGCGCGCACCGCGCGGCCCAGCTGGCCGTTGCAGCCGGTGACGAGCGTCCTCTTGGGCGCCATGGGTACGACGTCCTTGAGCATCGGGTGGTCCAGGTCGGCCTCGGAGACGGTGGCCTCCTCCAGCGGGATCGGCCACTCGATGGCGAGCTCGGGGTCGGCGAGGTTCACGAAGGTGTAGGTCCTCTTCAGCTCGAGGGACCAGTGGGCGTCCACCAGGTAGGTGTAGGCGGTGCCGTCCTCCAGGGCCTGGAAGGAGTTACCAACGCCGCGCGGGACGTAGATGGCCCTGGACGGGTCGAGCGTGCAGGTGAACACCTTGCCGAATGTCTCGCTGCCCTCGCGCAGGTCGACCCATGCGCCGAAGACCGAGCCGCGGGCCACGGAGATGAACTTGTCCCAGGGCTCCGCGTGGATGCCGCGGGTGACGCCGCGGCTGTCGTTGTAGGAGATGTTGTTCTGGACGACCTTGAGATCGGGGATGCCGAGCGCGCACATCTTGGCGCGCTGCCAGTTCTCCTTGAACCAGCCGCGCGAGTCGCCGTGGACGGCCAGGTCGACGACCTTGAGGCCCTCGATGCCGGTCTCCGCGACCTTCAGGTCCTTCTCGAATTCGATGTCAGCCATGTGGTTAATTCCAATCGTGTTGCGGGCGCCCCTCGCGGTGCCGCAGGATCATCCC
>USBX01000269.1 GCA_900552995.1 uncultured Collinsella sp. | reverse complement strand
ACGAGATTAGCGAGTGTCTCGTGGGCTCGGAGATGTGTATAAGAGACAGGACAGGCGACAGATCCTCCTTGCCTTGGCAGAACTTCTTGTCGACCCAGCCAGTCAGAATCGGAGCCATGATCGCCGTGATGATAACGGCGGTGGCGATCTGAGCGTACGCGATGGGCGCAAGCTCGGCGTAGCGCGGTGCGACCTCGGCGAGGGCAACCGGTGTGGTCATAGCCGTGCCGGCAATGGTGGAGCAAGCCACAGCGGCCTTGCCATTGCCGCCGCACAGACGCTCGAACGCAAAGGTGATGGGACCGACGACAAACAGCGTGACAAGGCCCAGCAAGATGCCGGAAATACCGCCGGTGATAAAGCTCGAAAGGCTCATGGACGCACGGAGCTGAAAGCCGATAACGGCGATCGCGGGATTGGCGCCGGGGACCAGCAGGTTCTTGATAAACGGGAACAAGTTGCCCAGGACCATGCCGATAACGAGCGGCAGGATGGATCCGATGATGGTGCCGACGGGGATGTTGGCGAGACCCGAAACACCAAGGATGATCATCGTGACGGCGGGGCCGGCCGTAAAGAACAGGATACCGACAGCGCCCTGCTCGGACTCATCGCCGAACTCGCCCATGATGCCCGTATAGAGCGCCATGTTGCAAAACGTAATGCCGCCGATGATGGAAACCGAACTCAGGCCTAAAAAGTTATCGTTAAAGAAGTACGCGACGCCCAGACCCAGCGCGGCTGCCACTACAAGCTTAGGAATCAGCACGACGATGCCGGTCTTGATGGCGCCCGGCGTGGACTTAAAGCTGATGCCGGCGCCCACGAACAGCAAGATCGCGGCAACGATGGTGTTGGAGCCACCGCGGCAGGCAGCCGTAAAGAAGCCGCCGACCTCAAAGACCTGCGGGCAGAAGGTATTGAGCAAAAGGCCGACGATCATCGGATAGATCATGATGTCGCCCGGGATACGCGGGACCTTGAATTTCTTTTGCTCGTTGGCGGTCGCTTCCTGTGCCATGAAACCCCCATTTCCGCTGACGGGGTACAAAAGCCCACGTCACGCTTTGCTACAGTAAAGTTTGACCATGGTACCAGAAGAAATAGACCAGCTCGGTGAAAAATTCGACAAGTTCGGATGGAACGAGATTCGGCGCCGCGACGCCACCCCTATATAGAGCGCGAAACGGGAGGAGATAGCAGCGACGCTTGCGACGATCGATGCTGCAGATACGCCCGCCAGCCAAAGATTGCAGATCATAAACTGGCCGCTGCCCGTCACAAACGTGCTGCTCAGGGCAAAGACCATCCAGGGCTCCATTCCCGTCTGCCCCATGATCATTCCGCACGGCGCGCCTATCGCAACATAGGTAAGCATCACCGGCCAGGCGGTTTTAACGATTTTGAGCACCATAGCGTTCCTCGTCCCGACAAGCTTTCCGAATGGCATTCAACGACATGGCAGAATCATCGCCCAGCAGCAACCGAGTTCACCTACAATTGCCACCGGATCGAAAGACACAGCTTTTTTAGGAAGTCATTATGACAGCTATCGATCGAACGCGGGCTGCCGCGGCCTTCAAGACCTACACCGATGCCTACGATGCCGCTAATCCACGTATCGCACTCAAAATCGAGCATACGTACCACGTTGCCGAGGCATGCGATGCCATGGCGCGCGAACAGGGCTGGACGCCAGAGGATATTGACCTGGCGTGGCTTTGCGGCCTGCTACACGATATGGGTCGCTTTGAACAGCTGCGACGCTGGGACACCTTTAAGGACGCCGAGAGCATGAGCCATGCGGCGCTCGGCGTCGAGGTCCTCTTTGGCGAGCATCCCGCCGATGCACCCGCCACGACAAACATCCGTGACTTTATCGACAACCCGGCAGAAGACGATTTGATTCGCGCAAGCATTGCCTATCACAGCGATTTCCGTCTACCCGCACAGCTCGACACCCGCACACGGAACTTCTGCGATATCGTGCGCGATGGCGACAAAATCGACATTATGCGCACCATCGCCGACAGCACCGTCGACACCATCCTCAAGGTTGATGAGGACACATTTCTCGCAAGCCACTTCTCGGTACCGACGCTTGCCGCCTTTGACGAACACCGCTGCGTCGCACGCGACGAACGCGATGAGCCGGCCGACTACTTGGTGGGGCTCATCTGCTTTATGTTTGAGCTCGTCTACCCCACAAGCCGCGCGCTGGCGCGCGAGCAGGGCGATATCTACCGCCTGCTCGACGCGCCCTTTGGCATTACGCGGCCCTTTACCGACCCCGCCACGCAGGCAACCTGGAGCCGCCTAAAGGACGAGA
>USBX01000268.1 GCA_900552995.1 uncultured Collinsella sp. | reverse complement strand
CCGTTGTTGGAGCAGCTAGCACCGACGGGCCGGCCAATACGGTCGATGATCTCGGTTTGAGAAGCAGGTCCGTCAAAGATGTCGGAAAGCATGTCAGAAGGAAGCGGCAGGACGCCTGTTGCCATAGCCGTGCCAGCGCCTCCAATGACGATAGCGAGGACTGCCGTTACAGCGGCAATGCGAGCGACTGTTCTTACGGGATGGCGGGCGATGCGCGGCTTGCGTCGCGTGCCATTAAAGTTGCTTTGAGCGGTCGCCGCATCGCTTGAGGCGACGGACTGAGCAATCGAGTTTGCCATGTGCTGCTTCGCATTATCGGTAAACGAAATGTGCTCCAGGGCGTGGCGATAGTCATTCGAATTCGTAGTCATTGTGGTCTCCTTTCAAGGAAAGCCGAAGTGACGCACGTCCGCGGCTAAGGTGCTGGGCGGTTGCAGCTGGCGTCGCGTGAACGGCGTCTGCGATTTCCCTGATGCTCATGCCTGCGTAGTAGTGCAAAAAGATGGCGATGCGCTGTGCTTGAGGCAGGGCCGTGACAGCGGAAAGAATGGCGCAGTCGCGTTGCGCGAATTCTTGCTCGGTATGTGTTACGGGTGCGCAGAAATCGGGGAGCGAATCGAGGTCGACAACCGGGTGATTCGCGTGCGTACGGCCGATATCGCGACATGCGTTCAGTGCGACTCGGATCACCCAAGCACGTTCGTGTTCGAGCGAGTCGAACGGTTGAGTGCGTTGGAGAATCTTGATCAGCGTGTCCTGGCAGATGTCTTGAGCGTCGTCAGCGGATCCAAGGGCCGAATAGCACAATCGAAGGATGAGGTCGGAATACGTGTCGACCAAGCGCTTTGCTTCCCGCTCGATCTGATCGGCATCGCATCGGAGCGTGCTATTGCGGTTACGGCGTGCAGGCATAGTGTCACCTCCAATTGGTCGTGGTGGATATAGGGAAGGCGTCTCGCGAGGTCCCTCTACATACAACACGGTCGAGACTGCATAAGTTGACAAAAAAAGACGGCACGTGAGCGCCGTCCTTACAAAACAATGAGTGTTCTCGTTAATTACACAAGCACCGTGATGGACAGGTCGGACGAGTCAGCAAAACCACCATAAAGGTGCCTATCCCCTTCGTGGTGGTTGTTGGCAGTTACCAGGGGGTTCTGGCGGTTGAAGACTCGATTGCTTCGTGGCGTTTGAGCTCGCGGCGCATGGTTTGCGAGTTGAGCCAAGCGGCCTTCCAACCGCGCGTGGGGTAGCGCGCCTCGTCAATTTCGATCTTGGTATAGCCGCAGGCGTTGACAATCTTCGTTCCGCATGGGTGTTGGCGCTCGCGTTGAAAGTTGGGGCCGTAGCTTTGGTGCACATGCCCGTGAATCATATAGTCGGCCCCCCAGGACTCAAGCGCCGTGTTAAAGCACTCAAACCCTCGATGCGGCAGATCGTCCAGATCACCCATACCGGCGGCGGGTGCATGGGTTAGCAGAATGTCGCACCCGCCGACCATCCTAACCTTACGCGACAGCTTGCGCATGCGCTTGGACATCTCGCGTTCGGTGTACATGTTGGCGCCGTCGCGATAACGCATGGACCCGCCAAGGCCCGCAATGCGAATCCCTCGGTACGTGTACACTCTGTCTTCCACGCAGATACATCCGCCCGGTGCATGACGTGCGTAGCGGTCGTCGTGATTGCCGCGCACGTAGATGAGCGGTTTGTTGATGACGGTGACCAAAAACTCAAGATAGTCCGGGTCCAGATCGCCGGCAGACAGAATCAGGTCGACACCCTCAAAGCGCTCCTTGCGAAAGCACTCCCAAAGGCATCGTTCTTCGGTATCTGCTATGGCAAGGATCTTCATAGGGCGGTAACTCCCGGCTCATCGTCGAGCTGCGGAATGGTGCCTACCACGTTGTCCGCCAGCCAATTCATCTCGACAATCTGCGCGCTCGGCAGTGGGGGAAAGCCCTCAATCTGCACCACGCCGTCTTGGCTATGAAGCTCGCCGCCAAATGGATTGATGGAGCCCTCGACGATGCCATTGCGGAGCAGCTGCACCAGTTTGCGCGTCTGATAGGGCAGGCCCGGAGCGTAGCGAATGTCGATGACGCCCGAGCTCATGCCATACCAGTAGTTGACGGCGCGAACCTGGCTGTCGTCACTGGTCTCATCCCAGGTGCCATGCAGCAGGCTTCGCACGATAAGCTCGTAGTATCGGCGCCAGTTCCATACCGGCATGGCGATGCCGACGACCTTGCCATCGATCAGGCGGTGGAGTCCGTAGGCCGTGGGGTCCTCCAGCGACTTGGACATGTCCTGTCTCTTATACACATCTGACGCTG
>USBX01000267.1 GCA_900552995.1 uncultured Collinsella sp. | reverse complement strand
CAAGGGCACCGTTCCCGCGATCGCGTCCAAGTCGATGGCGCATCGCCTCATCATCTGCGCTGCGCTTGCCAACGGCGAGACGCACGTCACCTGCAACACCACCTGCGCCGACATCGAGGCCACGGTGCGCTGCCTTACGGCACTGGGTGCTCGCATCGAGACCGTCGAGGACGGCTTCCAGGTCCACCCCACCATGAAGAGTGTTGAGTTTGGCCTGCTCAAGGCCCTTGCCGGCGGCACGCTTGACTGCGGTGAAAGTGGCTCCACGCTGCGCTTTATGCTGCCTGTCGCCTGCGCGCTGGGTGCGGATGCCACCTTCGTAGGCCAGGGCCGCCTGGGCGCCCGCCCGCTCTCCCCGCTCTCGGACGAGATCATCGCCGCCGGCTGCGACCTACAGGGTCTGGGCGGTTTTCCGCTCAAGACGAGCGGCCGCATGCGCCCGGGCACCTTTGTGCTTCCGGGCAACGTGAGCTCGCAGTACATCTCGGGCCTGCTGCTGGCAGCCCCGCTGCTGGCCCAGCCCTCCTGCGTGCAGGTAACCGGCCTCATCGAGAGCCGCCCCTACATCAACCTGACGATACAGGCCATGAAGGCCTTTGGCGTCGAGGTCAACGTCGAGCGCATTCCGGCCAAGGACGGCCAGCCCGAGGTCACGAACTTCCGCGTGAGCAGCGGCTCGTACCGCACGCCCGGCAGCGTAGCCGTCGAGGGCGACTGGTCCAACGCCGCCTTTTGGCTGTGCGCCGGTGCCATCGGCACCGACCCAATCACCGTCGAGGGCGTGTCACTGAGCTCCGCACAGGGCGACCGTAACGTGCTTGCCGCGCTTTCGCGCTTTGGCGCCCGCATCGTGCGCTCCACCAACGCCGCCACCGTGCAGTCCGACAAGCTCGCCGGCTTTGAGATGAGTGCCCACGACATTCCGGACCTGGTGCCCGTCATCTCGGCCGTGGCCTCGCTGGCACAGGGCCGCACCTTTATCCGCGATTGCGCCCGTCTACGCATCAAGGAATCCGACCGTCTGGTCACCACCACCCGCGAGCTCACCGCGCTGGGCGCGCAGGTGCGCATTGCCGGCGATGACCTCATCATCAAGGGTGTCGATGCCTTCACCGGCGGCGAGGTCGATTCGCACAACGACCATCGCATCGCCATGATGGCCGCTATCGCCGCGAGCCGCGCCACCGGCGAGGTCGTGATCCACGGCGCCGAGGCCGTCAACAAGTCCTATCCCGATTTCTTCGACCACTACCGCCTGCTGGGCGGCAAGGTCACACTCGAGGAGGAATAGCATGTCCTCGACCTTTGGCAACGTCTTGCACTTAAGCATCTTCGGCCAGTCGCACTCCCCCGCCATCGGCTGCTCCCTCGATGGCATTCCGGCAGGTATCGCCGTGGACCAGGAGCAGCTGCAGGCCTTCCTCGACCGTCGCGCCCCCGGTCGCGACGAGACCGCGACCAAGCGCCGCGAGGCCGACGCCGCCCAAATCATCGCCGGCGTGGTCGATGGGCACACCACCGGCGCGCCCATTGCCGCGATTATCGAGAACACCAACACGCGCTCCAAGGATTACTCCGAGCTGCGCCGCAAGCCCCGCCCCGGACATGCGGACTTCCCTGCGCGCGTGAAGTATCACAACATGCACGATGTCGCCGGTGGCGGGCATTTCTCCGGCCGCCTAACGGCACCCCTGTGCATCGCCGGCGGCATTGCGCTGCAGGCACTCGAGGCCCGCGGCGTTAAAGTGATGGCGCATGTGGCGCAGATCGGCGGCATCTCCGATCTGCCGATGGACGACATAGTCTATCGCGAGGCCGACCGCAAGGCGATCCTTACGAACGATCTGCCGTGCATTGACGCCGCCGCAGCCGGCCGCATGCGCGAGGAAATCCTAGCCGCGCGTGACGAACTCGACAGCATCGGCGGCATCGTGGAGTGCGGCATTTATGGGCTTCCCGCGGGCATCGGCGACCCCATGTTCGACGGCATCGAGAACCGCATCGCGCAAATCGCGTTTGGCATTCCCGCCGTAAAGGGCGTGGAGTTTGGCATGGGCTTTGCCGTGGCCGCCATGCGCGGCAGCGAGAACAATGATCCGTATCGCATCGATGCCGAGACCGGCGAGATCGAGGTCGAGTCCAACAACGCCGGCGGCATCCTGGGCGGTATTTCGACCGGCGCGCCCGTCATGTGGCGCATGGCCGTAAAGCCGACGCCCTCCATTGGCCGCGAGCAGCAGACCGTGGACATGGACGCCATGGAAAATGCCGGGCTCTCGGTCCACGGCCGTCACGATCCCTGTATCGTCACCCGAGCCGTCCCCGTAGCCGAAGCAGCAGCTGCCCTCGCGATTTGCGACGCCCTCC
>USBX01000266.1 GCA_900552995.1 uncultured Collinsella sp. | reverse complement strand
CAGGTCATACATCGTGGTCCACTCGTAGTTCTCGCCCGCAGCGGCATCACGCAAGTTGTCCAGGGTGTCGGGAACGGCGCCGTCATGCAGATACTTAAACCACAGCTTGGCGTGCTCGGACTCGTTGCCTGCGGTCTCGGCAAAGATATTCGAGATCTGAACGTAGCCGTCCTTCTTGGCCTTGGATGCATAGTAGCGATACTTAGTGTGCGCCTGGGACTCACCGGCAAAAGCGGTCTCGAGGTTCTTCTTGGTCTGAGAGTTCTCAAAATCCATAGGTGTACTTCCCTTCAACACATGCCGCCCGTAGGCTTCGAGCGACCTTGTCTTTAGGATGCCCTCAAGCCGAGAATTTAAACCTTACAATCCTCTTCTTCAGATTCGGGTTGGCTACACGCTTAGCCAGCGGTCACCCTCGGAGCGGCAAAAGCCCTCACGCTCCAAGTCGGCCAAAATGCCTGCGACAAGATCGTGATCGACCGGCTCGCGGCCTGCCGCCGCCTCCATTTCGTTGACACCCGCTACGGCCTCGGCGAGTGTGATGCCCGCCGGCTGCCCATCGCGCGCCGCTAGCAGCATGCGCACAATATAGGCGCGCTTTTGACGGCGCGAGCCCTCAAACTTGGACTGACGGCTATAGCTCGCCGAGCGCCTGGACGGATTGGGCAGCGTCTTCTTAAGATACGTGCCATAATCCAACAGCGCGTAATACCATGCGCGCGGCGTGTCGGCATCATCGAGCGGCACGGCAAAGGGCGCAATCTCATCCGCCGTCGCGGCGGGTGCCGCCGGACAGGTGGCCTGAATCAGCGGCACCAGCTCGCGATCGGGAACGGCCGGCACATCGGGAAAGAAATGATGCAGAAAGACCGTGCGCACGTTGGTCTCCAGATACACACCCGGCAGATCGAACGCAAACGACCGGATGCCTTGCGCCGTCGCCGGGCCAATACCGGGCAGGGCGACCAGGTCGCGCGTCTCACGTGGAAACTCCCCACCCCAGTCTTCCATAACGCACTGAGCGGCCCTGTGAAGCGCCAGGGCACGTCGGTTGTAGCCCATCCCCTGCCAAGCATCCAAAACGTCGGAAGGAGCGGCCTGAGCGAGCGCCTGTACGGTCGGAAAGCGGTCGAGCCACGCGGGCATACGCGTCTCCACACGCGGCACCTGCGTTTGCTGCAGCATAACCTCGGAAAGCCAAATAATGTACGGGTCGCGCGTGCGGCGCCACGGAAGGTCGCGATAACGCAGGACCCCTTCCGAACGAATCATCGAACGAAAGGGGTCCTGAATCATAGCTATGCTCCTTATGCGGCGCTATTCCTCCCGGCAAGCGCACGCACAGGTGGCGTACTCGGGAAACGCATCGCGGTCGGCGAACTTGGAATCGACGGCCGGGAACTGGCGGTGAGCGACGATATCGCCCAGCGAAACGGAATCGAGGTAGTCGCGCATCAGCGCTTGAGCTCCGGCCCACAGGGGATGATAGCAGCACGTGCCCATGCGCGCACAGTCGCCATCGGGCGCGGTGCAATCGTTCATGACCATGGGGCCCTGAACGGCCTCAACGACCTGGCGGATGGTGACATCGTCGGGGCTGACCTTAAGACGCATGCCGCCATGGACGCCACGCAGGCTCTCCACAATACCGGCCTGAACCAAACCATGCTGAATCGAACGGGCAAACGAATACGGGACATTGACCTCTTCGGCGGCGGTGCGAACAGAAAGCAGACGCTCCGGGTCCTCGGCAAGCATCGCGAGCATGCGAAGGGCGTAATCAGTCTTCCTCGATATGTCCATTTTTCCCCTTTCAAGGAATAGGAACAGCTCGAACGAGCTCCGGGGCCGAGCTTACGTCGAGACGTCAATGAGCGTATGGACGCCCAAATAGCAAAACGGGCGCCCGCTGAATGCCGTTTTTGAAGCCTCTTGCATCAAAAACGGCCCACAGTGCAACTGAGTATAACCTAACCCCCTGCTTCGTTGAACTGGTGTTGCGCAACAAACGCCTTGTTTGAGTACATGCCTCAAACGGAGCTTGTCCGGGAATTGGAAGGATTTGGTTTTGGGCGAAAGGAGCCGATGGGATCAAAGTCCTATCAAACGCAAAAAGCCACGTCCGAAGACGTGGCCTTAATTGCGTTGGCGGGAAGTACGGGGCTCGAACCCGCGACCTCCGACGTGACAGGCCGGCGCTCTAACCAAACTGAGCTAACTCCCCAGGCAGTCGTTCGCGTTTGTTTCCGCTCGCGTGCGCTGCGGGGATTAGTATACACAGAAGTCTGTCCGGTGCGCAACAACTTTTTTGAAAATATTTTTTGGGCCTTCCGGGAGGGTCTCCGGGGCCGCCTGGCGCGGGTTAAGTTTGCTGCTCTACAGTCCTGC
>USBX01000265.1 GCA_900552995.1 uncultured Collinsella sp. | reverse complement strand
CGTAGCTGCTCGGCGGGAGCCGCCCATATATCGTTCCACGCGCAGTTTCGCAGCGCAGCGAGAATGTTTGAGCATGGAATGATATATGGGCGGCTCCCGCCGAGCAGCGGACTATCGCCTAGCGGATATGCGCGGGTTTTCCGCCCCAGTAGAAGCGGCAGAAGGCTCTTTTGCGCTTTTGGGGTTTGCCTGCAAGCTCCATGGTTGCGATGGCGATATCCTCGGCTGCGCGTGGACGGCGCAGCACTTCGCCGTTAATGAGCAGTGCCTTGAGCGACTCGGGATGATCGTGGAGATGACGCAACGTCACGATGAGCTCTCGTGCGGTGGTGACATGCATGCTGGCGCCCATGCCGGTGAGCATGGTGGTGTTGGCCTTTTCCTGGCCATAGGACTTGCCCAGCAGAATCATCGGCAGATGTGCGCATAGGCACTCGGTGACCGTGAGTCCGCCCGATTTGAGAATTGCCAGGTCGCAGCCGTGCATAAGCGCTGCCATATCATCGACATAGTCCAGAACCGTGACGTTTTCGAGCTTCATGGCGTCGAAGAGCGTTTTGAGGCGGGTGGCATATTCGGTGTCTTTGCCCGGCAAAAAGACAAAGTGCATGTCTTCGAAGCTGCGTAGGAAGGGGAGGGTGCGGTCCATCTCCGCGCGAAAGCGAACGTACGGTTGAGGCAAACTGGCACCGGCCATTACCAGCACGACGGTCTTCTCGGTGGGGAGGTTGAACTTAGCTAGCTCTTCCTCGCGATCGTAATCCGTGTCGAATCCGGCGCGAATAGGAATGCCGGTAATGCGAATCTTTGTCTCGAGCACCTTGCGCGGACGCAGCGTTTCGGCCATAAATTCGTTGGCAACACAGAATAAATCGGTGTCCTTGTGGGGCCACCATCCCTCGACTTCGTAGTCGGTCGGTACGCAGATGACCGGATAATCGATACCCGTAATTACGCGGGCGCCCACGGCAACATTGGCTGCTGTGATGTGCGTTGCAACCACGGCTATGGGCCTGCGGCTACGAATATATTCGTTGAAGGCGGGGAACATAATTCGCGACCATGCCGTTCCGCCACCCCAGAGAAGATGTCCCGTAAGCGTATATCGCCAGGTCAGGTCGTAAATGGGGCGCGTGGCTCCCGTAAAAGAAGCCGCGGTCTTATTGCCGTCGAATTTAATACGTCCAAAATCAAGGATATCGAGCACTTCAATCTCAATATCCTCGGGGATGCCATTGGTGCCGCGGATGAGGTCGAATGCCTGCGCTATCGCATTTGCGGCGGCCTTGTGGCCCGAGCCAACGGAGGCATGCACGATGGTCACGAGAGGTTTTTGCTGAGCCAGGAGCGTGGTTTGCTCCGATTGGGGAGTGCTGTGCGTGAGCAGGGGAGCGTCGTCACTCGTCTGCGCCTGGTCCATCGATAACTCCCCTTCAGCTTTGTAATACGGATTTATCATTGTAGTGCATGAGTGTCACGTTCACGTAAATTTGGGTACGAGCGCAAAGAACGACAACGTTTCGACGAAAGGACGCTTCATGACTACCGATAAGCCGATCGATGTTGCGATTATCGGTGGCGGCCCCGCGGGCTATGCTGCCGCCATTTATGCTGCGCGTGCCAACCTGACGACGACCGTGATTGAGCAGGGCATGTCGGGAGGGCAGATCGCCACAACCAATGAGGTCGAGAACTATCCGGGTTTCCCGCTCCTGAGTGGCGCCGAACTCGGCGAGCGTTTTCAGCAGCATGCAGAGGGCCTGGGAGCACAGGTTACATGGAGCATGGTTACGGGTATCGATTACGATGCCGATGCAGCGTTGTTTACGGTGCATCACGATATGGGCGATACGCTGGCCTCGAGCGTTATCGCTTGCATGGGTGCCACGCCGCGTCCGGCAGGTTTCGCAGGCGAGGATACGTATCGCGGTCGTGGCGTTTCATATTGCGCAACATGTGACGGCATGTTTTTCCGCGGCAAGCAGGTTTTTGTAATCGGTGGTGGCAATTCGGCATGCGAAGAGGCGCTGTTCCTGTCCGACATTGCCAGCAGTGTGACCATCGTGCTGCGCCGCGACCAGTTCCGTGCGCCCGATGGTGTTGTTCAGAAAGTACTCGCAAAGGACAATATTACAGTTAGGTACCAAACTAGTATTGTGGAGCTATCGGGCGAAGCCATGCCAACGACGATTACCTTTAAGGACAATGCATCTGGGGAAACTCATGCCGAGTCATTTGAGCCCGGCTCGTTTGGCATCTTTGTCTTTACGGGGACGCAGCCACATACCGAGCTTGTTGAGCATCTAGTCGACCTGGCTCCCGACGGCGGCATTGTCACCGACGATTCGATGGCCACCCGTACACCTGTCTCTTATACACATCTCCGAGCCCACGAGACACTC
>USBX01000264.1 GCA_900552995.1 uncultured Collinsella sp. | reverse complement strand
TCGGCAGCGTCAGATGTGTATAAGAGTCAGGGTAGTCCTTAATATGAGAGAGTGACTGCGCAAGCGCCGCATTGGCATACTTAAAGTCGGTAAGCCACACGTCGACCAAATCGCCGAGCGCCGCCACGGCACTCGCGCGCTCATAACCGCTCGTGTTGTAGACGATTGGAATGACCAGTCCGCGCTCCCGAGCTGCGGCAATCGCGGCCGGCAGCAGGTGAGCATAATGCGTCGCCGTTACCAGATTGATGTTATTGGCACCTTGGTCCTGCAGCTCCAGCATAATCTCGACCAGGCGCTCGGGCGAAATCTCAAGCCCAAAATTGCCCGTCGAGATCTCGTGGTTCTGGCAATAGATACATTTGAGCGAGCAGCCGCTAAAGAAGATCGTGCCCGAACCGGCCTCGCCCGAGATAGGCGGCTCCTCCCACATATGAAGCGCCGCGCGGGCCACCTTGAGCGTGTCATCGGCACCGCATACGCCGTGCGCACCCTCGTCGCGCACCGCACCGCAACGGCGCGGACACAAATGGCAGGCGGGCGAAAAAAGTTCGGTCAACGGCGTCGGCATAAAAACATGCTCCAAAACAACGATTCAGCAGCTCAAACGTAAAGGGACCAACCGCACAGACGGCTCGAGCCCAAGGCGCCGTAATCGTCCGACACGATTTTTGTAATGTCAAGACTGGAATCGATAAAGTGCCGCTTTATGATGTAGGTATTCCGCCCCCCGCGGAGCAACTGGGTGAACCGTCGCGTTTATTTAGGGAGCCCACACAGTCGTACCTAGTACAGGTATCCTTCGTTGTTAAGGACGCTGGAACAGTCGATGAGGGCACCCACCTGTTTTAGGTGGGTTCATTTTCGTAACGTGGGGGGTGGTTTTTATTTGCCGAAAACCACCATTACAGCCCATATGGATCCCCGCCGGTATCCCGACAATCCATCGACAACATCCCATTATCTGGTAAGCGCGTGATTATCGCTGCGTGCAATTCCATGCACCCCCCTTGGTCGAGTATTATGGTTCGGCTATGCCCTTTGCGCATGGCGTTCTTCTGACCTTTTCCTTCGACGCTTGGCGGTTTTTAGATTCATGGCTTCATCCCCGAGCTACATACCGTATCTATGCGTGGCAGCGGCGGCCTTTATCACGACCTTCCTCGCGGTGCCCCTGGTCAAGCGCTTGGCAATTAAGCTCGACGCCGTCGACTATCCTTCCAAGCGCCGCATCAACACCAAGCCCATCCCGCGTTTGGGCGGAACGGCGGTGTTTTTGGGCCTGGTCGTTGCCTGCATTGTGCAAATCCTAGGCACCTGGCACCTAGGCTGGCCGCCCGTCCTGGTGCCGCACCCGCGCCTTCACATTAGCTATCCTATGCTGGCCCTCTCCTTTACCGTCATCTTTGCGACCGGCGCTATCGACGACGTCTTCCAGCTCAAGCCCAAGCAAAAGCTAGCCGGACAGGTCCTCGCCGCGCTTATCGCCTGTATCGGCGGCCTGCGGATCGGCGTCATCGTCAACCCGTTTGCCCCCGGCGAGATCATGCTCGGATGGCTCGCCTACCCCATCACCGTGATCTATCTGGTGGCATTCACCAACATCATTAACCTCATCGACGGCCTCGACGGCTTGGCCACGGGCATCTGCGGCATCGCGTCGTTCACCATGTTTTCGATGGCCGTTCTCTCGGGCCGCATCGACGCCGCCGCGCTCTCCATTGCGCTCTTTGGCGCTTGTCTGGCCTTTTTGCGCTACAACTTCAACCCCGCAAGCATCTTCTTGGGCGACTCGGGGTCGTTGCTTCTGGGCTTTGCACTGGGCTCCATCTCGCTGCTCAACGTGAGCCGCACCGCCGCGCTCACCTCGCTTATCATCCCGCTCATCGTTGCCGGCGTGCCCATCATCGACACGTTTAGCGCCATTGTGCGCCGCAAGCGCGCCCACATTAGCATCGGGCAGGCCGACAAGGGCCACATCCACCACCGCCTGATCCAAGAGGGCTACAACCAAAAGCAGGCAGTGCTCCTCATCTACGCCTGGTGCATCATGCTTTCGGCCGGCGCCGCCGCGATTAACCAGGTCGAGGTGCCCATGCGTGTGCTCATCTTTACCGTGCTCGCCATTGGCTCGGCTGCCTTCGCCAAGCACCTGCACCTGTTTGAACCCGTGCTGCGCCACCATTACAACAAGCGCACGCACGAGGACGAGCTCGTCACCCCCGACGATCCCGCCTTTAAGCAGGAGGAGCAGGCGGCAGAAGAACGCAGGGAGGAGCGCCACCACAGGCGCTAGGGTAAGCTGCTGAGAATGTGCCAAGGCATCGCTGACCAAGTGCAACTACATCGCATCAATCGCGTAAGCCACCCCTTGCCAGCCCCTCGCCTACTTACGCCCCGCCCCTCCAATAAAC
>USBX01000263.1 GCA_900552995.1 uncultured Collinsella sp. | reverse complement strand
ATTGCCGTGCCCGGGGCCTGTGCAGCGCCGAGCGGTTACGCCGTTTGTAAAACGGCGTAACTTAAAGGTTCATGTTGCCGTGGATGTAGGGGGTAACCTCGGGGGAAATATGGTCGCAGCCCAGCTCGCGCAGCGCGGACTCGATAACGGCGGGCAGCGGGGTCTTGCCCTTGTCGTCGACAGCGGCACCGCCGAGGGCGGCAATCTTGGCGACATCTGCGGGTGCGGCCTCGATATGCATGCAGCCGCCGATCAAGCGCGCGCGTACCTGTGCCAGGTCAAGATCGTGCAGGTAATCCTCGCAGGCGCGGATCAGGGAGACCTTCTCGAACGTAAGCTCCTCGCCCGTGGGGACGCGCGTGGCAAGACATGCTCCCGCCGGCAGGTTCCAAACAGGATAGCCCCATGTGCGTAGTAGCTCGCGCTCTTCGTCCTTGGTAAAGCCGACCTCCATAAGAGGGGAGCGTACGCCGAGCTCTTCTGCCGCACGCATGCCGGGGCGGTAGTCACCGCGATCGCTTGCATTGCTGCCATCGATGACGGTGGGAAAGCCGAGCGACTTGGCGTGGTTGACGATGGCGGTAAAGCCGGCGTGCTTGCAGTGGTAGCAGCGATTGGCATCGTTGCAGATTACTTGGGGGAGCTGCAGCTGATCGACCGAAAGATTGAGCACGGGGAGCTTAAAATGCGGCCCCTCATTGGCTTGACCGTCGACGGACCGCTCAAACGAAGCCTGTTCGGGCGTGCCGATGAGCGGCGTGGTGAGGTGAACGAGGAGGGTATTGGTAGGCATGATGCGGGCGCATACGGCGGCCAAAAAGCTGCTGTCAACGCCGCCGGAAAACCCGATGGCCACGCGCCCGTATGCCAAAAGCAGCTGCTCGAGCGCTGCGAGTTTGTCCTGAAGCTCCTCTGCAGGTGCGGTGGTGTCTGAAAACATGAAATGTTCCTTACCGTTGAGTACTCGATCGAAAACTATAATCCTACCGAGTAGCTCGCCATAAGACTTCTATCTATGTAACGAAAGTGCAATATGCTATATACGTTATATACAAGTTTGTAAAGTGCGGTAGAGTGCAGTAACGCAATCCGGTGAGGGGACCGATATGATCAAGGCTGTTATTTTTGACATGGACGGAACGCTGGTCGATACCGAGCGTTTGGGTATCAAGGCGTGGAAAGCGGGCGCGGTCGAGCTGGGAATCGCGATTGATGATGCGCTAATCCATCAGTTTATCGGTCGCACGCTGCCCGATGTCATGGACATTCTTGAGGCGCATTACGGCAGCAGAGAAACCGCTGAGGCGATCTATCATCGCCACAAGGAGATTCGCGACGAGATGGTCAAGACCGAGCTGGAGCTTAAGGCCGGCGCCGCCGAGTGCCTAGACGAGCTGCTGGCTGCGGGCTATCACGTGGGCCTGGCGACGTCGTCGCGTCTCGTTACGGCCGAGCGCAACCTTAAGATGGTCGGTCTTTTTGACAAGTTTGAGACGGTGACCTGCGGCGAGGACGTCGTGCACGGTAAGCCCGACCCCGAGATGTATCTGCTCGCCTGCGAGCGCGCGGGCTTTGCTCCCGAGGAATGTGCCGTGGTCGAGGATTCGCGCAACGGTTGCGTCTCGGGCATTACGGCCGGCTGCCATGTCTTTGCCGTCCCCGATATCGTGCCGCTGCCGCAGGACGTGGTGGATGGCTGCGAGGCCGTGCTCGATACGTTGTTCGACCTGGCGGCGGCAATCAAGACTGTGCGCTAGAAAATTACGGCGTTGAAACGAGCGATTGCTCACGTTTGCGCTTAAGCAAAAGGGGCCCGGCAATGGTCGGGCCCCTTTTGCTTAAGCGGCGACTTGGCATACTCGCGGGCGTGCTATAGATACGCACCGAGGTTGATGGCCGTGGCGTCGGTCTGGCTGCTTGCCTGGGTGCTGGCGCGTTCCAGCAGGAACGGCCGCACGAGTTCTTGGCGGTTGATGTCCTCGGCGGCGACTGCGGTGACGGTACGCGCTGCGGAGCCGACACGGATATGCTTGATCTTTGCCGGGGCCTTGTTCTCGATTTGCTCCATCAGCAGTTGGACACCCTTGCGGCCAATCTCGTAGCCCGGGGGCGCTACCGTAGTGAGCGGGACCGATCCGTTCCAAGCGAGCGGGTTGCCGTCGCATCCGGCCACGCGTACTTGCCCGGGGACAGAGATGCCCTTGTCGACCAGTGCCGAAACGACGCCCGAGGCCAACACATCGGTCAGGCCGACGACAAAATCGGGACGTTCGTCCGCGGGGCGCTCGGCGATTTGGTTGCCGATACCATAGCCGTCGGCCGCCGTGTTCCACTCGCCGGCGTCGATGACTTCGATCTTGATATCGGGGCTGTCTCTTATACACATCTCCGAGCCCACGAGACACTCGCTAATCTCGT
>USBX01000262.1 GCA_900552995.1 uncultured Collinsella sp. | reverse complement strand
GAGATTAGCGAGTGTCTCGTGGGCTCGGAGATGTGTATAAGAGACAGCGGTAGGCAACCCCTGGCCGCAGTGGCCCAACGTTAAGAAGACCGATTACGGCCAGCAGGAGGCTATCGCTGCGATGGGTGGCGAGATGCGTACCTGGGCCGTGGATACACTCGAGGTGCTGCTGGACAAGAAGGGTGCGGCTGCGGGTCTGCGCGTGGTCGATCTGGACTGGTCGGCGGGAAAGCCCGAGCGCATCGCGGGCTCCGAGCACGAGGTGCCGGCACAGCTGGTACTTATTGCCTGTGGCTTTACGGGTCCCGAGCATGGCGTATTCGATGCGGTGGGCGTGCCTGTTGCCACCGCTGGCCGTCCACTGCCTGTGATGGCCGCCGAGGGCTCGCATCTTGCGGCGCGTGTCGACGGCGTCGCCGCGGATGCCGCGCCGGTGTATGTTGCCGGTGACGCTCGCAACGGCAGCTCACTCGTGGTGAACGCCATGGCCGACGCCCTGGCCTGGGCTGCCGAAGTCGCCGACGCGCTGGAGCTGTAAAGTAGTCATTTAAGAACGTCCCCAATGACTAGCCATTTTTTTGTCTAGTCGTTGGGGACACTCTTTGCGAGTAATTTGCTCGTTTGTCGACGTGCGGGTGTTCATTTGTCGACTTCTTGGGCTGTGGTCACCTGTTGTTTCTGTGGTGGCTGCGGGTATCTTGCTCAAAAGGGCGGGTTGGCCGTCTATGTTTACCTGCGGTTTTGTTGCGGCACGCATTTTCGGTCAAGCTTTTCGTCAAGTGTTTGGTCAGCATCTGGTTTGCAGCCGGAGGCCTATTTTGCCCGCGCTGGTCGTGGCTGCCCACCCTCCTCGTAAGCTCAAATTGAGGTCCATCAGTTTGAGGAGGATGCCATGACTGACCACGCTTTTGACCGAGCAGAGCTGGCTGAAGCCGTCGGCAACGATATTGCCGACATGGCCCATTTTTGGATGCTGCGGAAGTTCCAGTTTTTGGAGCCGGCGCGCGAACAGTTCGAGATCATTGTCGACCCATGGCTCAGCTATTGCACTGAGCCTTCGCAAAACGAAATCATGGCCTACAACATGGCGTTTACCGATTGGCTGCTGTTTGAGCGCCCCTATCGCCATGGCAAAACGCTGCTCGAGCTATATGTTGACGAGCCGCCGGCATCGCTTTCGCCTGCCTCGCTCAAGCGGCTCGAGCAGGTACGCGACACGCAGTATTTCTCGCGCTTTGGCATTTTGGACAAGGATCCTGCGACTGGCATGGTCATGCTGAAGGACACGCGCACCGACTGTCGCTTTGATGTCTACGACCCGCATATCGTGCAAAAGGAGCATTGGAGCGACGGAGCGATTGCGGTGCGCCTCGCCTGCGTCGACGATGTCTGGCTGACGGCGGGACAACTCTATCTGTATGACATCGCACGCCTGAGTGACACGGCGGTCGACGGGCCTGGCGCGGTGCATCCGGAGGACCTGCAGGATGGCTTTGACACCTCGTGCATCAGTTTCTTCTTGCGTCTGGTCCGCGACATCATGGGCGCCCAGGGGCGGTACGTAAAGTCGCTCAACATCTACGAGCAGGAGTGGGAGTAGGGGATGTGGCTGGTGTCGCCCTGCTGCCCTGACTTTGTCTCAATCTGTAACGTTTGGCGGCTGTTTAGGCCCGTAACTGTTACAGATTGAGATGTTCGGCAACGGGCTGGGGGAATGTCTCAATCTGTAACATCTACAGGCCCAAATTCGACCTAACTGTTACAGATTGAGACGGAAGGTTGGCGGCTGTCGAAAGATCTTGTTCCGTAACAACTAGAGGCTCAAAGACCGTCTTCCTGTTACAGATCAAGACATTTGTCAGCGGAGGCAACGGTGACGATGGTCCATTTGTCTGACGTGGTGGTGATGAAAGTGTCTAATACCGTTTTTAAACACAAGCATACGACTCGCAACACGTTGGCGCGGAATAGGATGCTCGCGCGACTCACGGAGGCGACCGAGCAAGGTGCGCTGCTCGCAACGCATGACAATGCCGAGCTCATGTGGCTGCGGCGTCATGTTGGAACCGACGATATCGCGGAGCCCGAGCCGTATTTGTTCTGTTTTCAACATGATTGGGATGCGCTGACGCCGGCGGAGCGAGCGCTGCGGTCCATCAAAGGGCTTGCGGAGTTTCATCCCGATTGGGCGTTTTGGGGCTATGACGCGGCGCTTTTGTGGGGTCTGGAGGTGCCGAATGATCTGCTTGGGCCACGATATCTTGTTAAGACAGGTTGCTCGGTGCCGCTGAGTGCAGGATGTCGGCTGTTGCGTCCGCAGGCGGCGGGCGCACTTGAACAAGTCGACGGCGTGCAGGTGACGTCGTTTTGGCGCACGGTGGAGGATTGTCTACCTGTCTCTTATACACATCTCCGAGCC
>USBX01000261.1 GCA_900552995.1 uncultured Collinsella sp. | reverse complement strand
CTCGGAGATGTGTATAAGAGACAGGGGCAATACCTGCACAAACGATACTTTTCCCGTACGCTCGAACAGGGTGTCCCTCACCACCGACTCTGCCATTTACGCCTCCCATGTCACAAGCAGCGGCCCTATGCCGCCCAACGGGCGGACATTATAGGGCATATGGCGCAGGTAGCATTTCGTCCTAAACGAGCTGCCCGTCGGAGGGATTAGCGCTTGCGGGGGATGAGCTTGGTGCGGCGCAGGCGGATCATCTCGGCAGCGATGGAGATGGCGATCTCCTCGGGATCCTCGGCCTCGATGGCAACGCCGATCGGCAGGTGCAGCCCGTCGATCTGGTCCTGCGTAAAGCCCTCCTGCTCCAAGCGAGCCCGCACAAAGGCCGTCTTGCGGCGCGAGCCCAAGCAGCCCAGATAGGCGGGTTTAGCGCGCATGGCCTGAATCACCACGTCGATATCGGACTTGTGGCCTGCTGTGGCCACGACCACCAAGTCGCGCGGGCCGATGGGGCACTGCGTGCTCAGGTTCTTGTAATCGACCAGGCGACGATCGTAGACACCGGGCACCCATTCGGGCGTCAGCGTGCCGGGGCGGTCGTCGCAAGCCACGACGGCAAAGCCCGCCGCCGTGAGCACCCGCGCCGTCGCAGCACCCACGTGTCCGCAGCCAAAGATATAGGTCAGGCCCTCGGGGCAGAGCGTCTCGATGTGCGCGGGAGGAATCTCGGAGGCGGCGTTGGTGTAGGTGACCTTACTCCCCTCCTCCACCAGCGAAAGCCCGGGGCAGCCGGCAATGGTATGGCGCGATGTCTCGCCATGGTACTCAACCACATCGCCCTCGAGCGCGCTCGCGATAAACGGCTCAAAGTCGATGACGAAGTCGCCGATGCGCCGATAGGCCAAGACGTCGGCAACCGACTGGAACAACGGTGCCTGAGTCGCATCCAAATGCAGGTAGCACAGGCAGATGGCTCCGCCGCAGATCATGCCGGTATCGGAGTTCTCGCCGCCCATGGTGTAGCGGACCAGACGCGATTGCCTTGCGGCCAGCAGCTCGCGCGCCTCATCCAGCGCAAAGAGCTCAATCTTGCCGCCGCCGATGGTGCCCGCCTGGCTACCGTCGGCAAAGACAGTCATCCAGGCGCCCACGCCGCGCGGCGATGACCCTGCCGTGCCGGCCACGACCACCAGCTCGCACGTCTTACCAGCACGCAGGGCGGCAAGCGCCGCATTCACAACATCGAGCTTTTCCATTGCCGCCTTCTATCCTCTAAAGACATCGGTGAGCATAGCGAGTGCCTCGAGCACGCCGCCGCCGACCGACGTCGCTTTGTCCGAAATGTAGTTGATATAGCTGGCATCGCCGCGCGGATCGACATCGGCGCATTTAAAGCCCTCAGTCACCTGCACGCCGTTCGCCAAAAGCCCGCGCAGACAGCCATCGATCTGCGTGCACATGGGCGTATCGCCCGCGTAGCCAATCACGTCTCCGGCGCTCACGATGTCGCCGATTGCGCGGTCGGACCGAAACACGCCGGCGGCGGGGCTGTGGATAACTCGTTCCTTGCCATAGCCGGCGATGACGCCCGGCACGCCCGTGTTGGGCTGGGGCGAACCTTGGGTAATGACGCGGCCGAGAAAATGCCCGCGCATGGTCTCGACCACGGCGTCGCAGTCAACCGGCGCGGTAAAGCCCGGCCCCACAGCGATGACGGCAGGCGCCATGTCGCGCGTGGTGCCCAAGTTGCGCTTAGCCAAAATCGCGTCGACCACAGCCGCGGGTTTAAGCTCATCGAGCATCTTGGCCTGAGGGTCCACCACAACGGCGACGTCTCCAGCCTCGGTAATCTCAAGCGCCTCAGCCGGCGTCTGTGCCAAGCGAGCGCGAATGCCTTCGACCTCGACCTCGCCCAGGCGAATGGCCTCGCAAAAACAGATTGTGCGGCGGATGCACGTGGGAACCGCGATATCGGCCATAACGACCGAAACGCCGGCGCGCACCAAGCGAGCGGCGACGCCCGTGGCGATATCGCCGGCGCCGCGAACATAAACGAGCATTCCCGGGGCACCTCCCTGTGCTACGGTTTGAGCAGAGCAAAAGCGGTTCGGCCGCTACTCTGATGATTATTTATTATCACAGTATTATACGGCGGTGAACAGATGGAAACGGTTAGCGGCAATCTTGCCCCTGCGCTCAGGATCGAGCCGGGCATTACCGCGATTATCGGCAGTGGCGGCAAGTCGACGCTGCTGAAGACGCTGGGTCTCGAGCTCATGCGCACTGGCGGCCGCGTGCTCCTCTGTGCCACCACGCACATGTTTCCCGTCGCCGGCGTGCCATGGGACGGGTCGAGCCGTCGCCTGGACGCCGTGCCTTGGAAGCCGGGGGCCCTGCATGTTCCCGGCTGCACCTGCGAGGCCTG
>USBX01000260.1 GCA_900552995.1 uncultured Collinsella sp. | reverse complement strand
CGGGCCTTATCGTCGGCAGCGTCAGATGTGTATAAGAGACAGGCTTATAGGCCGCCTGTGCGAGCACGTCCAGGCCGGGCTGCTCCAAGCCCAAGCTCTCCAGGTAGTCGGCGGCGTCCTCGGGATCGAGCTCGGAAAGCTCGGCCTCGATCTTGGCGCAGATGGGCAGCGGCTTAACACCATCGATGGGCGCCAGATCGTCGTTGAGCATATCCTCGTCCACGTTGGCCACATACAGGATGGGCTTCATGGTGAGCAGGAACAGGCCCTTGGCGGCAGCACGCTCCTCGTCGGTCATCTCCATGGATGCGGCGCGCTTGCCCTCGTTGAGCCAGGCAAGCAGGCGCTTGGCGACCTCGAACTTGGGCATGAGCTCCTTGTCGCGCTTGGCCTCCTTCTCGAGCTTAGGCAGCTGCTTCTCGAGCGTGCCCATGTCGGCCAGGATAAGCTCGGTCATGATGGTGTCGGCGTCACCGGCGGGATCGACGAACTCGCCCGTGCGGCCCACCTCGCGCATAACGTTGGGGTCCTTAAAGTAGCGCACGACCTCGCAGATGGCGTCGGTCTCGCGAATGTTGGCCAGGAACTGGTTACCCAGACCCTCGCCCTCGTTAGCGCCCTTCACCAGACCTGCGATGTCGACGAACTCGACCGTCGCCGGCACAATACGACCCGGGTTGACGATGCCGGCGAGCTTTTGCAGACGGCTATCGGGCACATCGACGATACCCACGTTGGGGTCGATCGTGGCGAACGGGTAGTTGGCGGCAAGGCCGGTCTTTTTGGTAAGCGCGGTGAACAGCGTCGACTTGCCTACGTTGGGCAGGCCCACGATACCGATGGAAAGGGACACGACAGCTCCTTTTGGTACAAGCATTTCAAACTGCATAAGTATAGCGCCGCCGCAGCATCTGGGCGAACCCGGACGCCACGGCGGCACGAATGAAGCAGAGATAGGGGTCGCTGACTAGTCCGCGAGCTTTTCCACCTGGTCGAGCATCTTATCGAGCTTGGCCTTTGCCTCGGCCTTGACCTTCTGGGCTTCTTCGTGAGCCTTCGCCTTCTGGGCGGCCTTTTCCTCGGCTTCGGGATCGACGACGACCAGATTGGACGCGTCATGCTTAACTAACTTGAGCGCATGCTCGGGGCACACCTTGACGCAGGCACCGCAGCCCAAACAATACGTGGACTCCAACGCAAAGCGGCCGCTTCCCACCAAATCGCAGGCGAACGTGGGACATACATTGACACACTCGCCACACGACGTGCACTTGTCAAAATCACACTCAGGCGTGCTCACCTGCATGTTCTGGGCAAGCTCGGGGTGGTTTTGCAGCGTCGAGAGCACCAGCTGCCGCCCGTGCGTGAGCGAACGGCGACGTTTGGTCGTCGTGGTGCCGCACATGGTGTTGAGCGTACGCTCCAACTGGGTAATCTGATGGCGATGGGCTTTGAGCTTCTGCGTCACCGAGGCCAGTGCCGCAGTCGCCGGGTTGAGCTTAGTCACCGTCAGGCCCGTGGTGCGGGCAATCTTATCCATGTACTCCTTGCGCTCGTACTCGCGGCGCTTATGGCACTTGAGGCTCTTGGGATCGACCTCCAGACCCATGCCCGTGCCCGCCCACTCCTCGGCGGTAGCAATGGCCTCGCCCAAGATGTCCTCGCCACCGGTGTTACGGCACTTATCGCACACGCCCAACGGCAGGTACACGCTCACATTGGGATAATCGGCCAGCACCGAAAACCAGGTCTCGGCCGTAATATCGCCCACACAGGCAACGACGACCTCGTTCTCGCGCGGCATGCGCTTAAGAGCACGCGTGCAGGTAACGTAGGCGGTCTCATGACTCGTAGCAGCAGAGACGATATCGTCATATAGGTTTTTGGGCGCCAGGCGCGGCGAGATGATCGCCTCGGTCGGACAGGCAGCGGCGCACAGGCCGCACTTGCGACAGGAGTCGAGGATCTCGATAGCGTCTTCCTCGACCTCGATAGCGTTGACCGGGCACACATCCATGCACGCGGTGCAACCGCTCTTTTCGTTTTTGCAGGTCAAGCACGGAATGGTGTTGCCGCGCGGACGCTCCTTGTAGTCGGCAGGATTCCACTGCGGCGCCGACGGATCGAGTGCGTCGGTCACACCGCCAAGCGGGTTTTTAAGAAAGTCGAAACCCTTGCTGATCTCGATAATGTCATCAAACAGATCGTGTTCCTGCGCCATGCGCGGCCCCTCCCTGAGCAGTGCAAACAAGCAAGAGATAATGATACGCTATCGGCCCACGCCTCGGGCAAATTACACGCGGAGCATCTTTGCGGCAAATAGCCACGGCCTATCGCCGCCTCGATTGCACAAGGTCGATCAAGCGCCAAACTATGCCTCTGTCTCTTATACACATCTGACGCTGCCGACGATAAGGCCCGTGT
>USBX01000259.1 GCA_900552995.1 uncultured Collinsella sp. | reverse complement strand
CGAGATTAGCGAGTGTCTCGTGGGCTCGGAGATGTGTATAAGAGACAGCTCGTGCACATAGCGCCTCCTAGCTTTACGGTCCTGCTAAGGTTATTGTCACCAAACAAAAAGGCGCTAAACACAAAAGCCCGGACATGACAACAATGTCACGCCCGGACCAAAAACGACGAAGTGCGGTGCCGTAGTCACCCTAGACAAGTTTACCTTGGCAGTGATCGATCATATGCTGGATCATTTGTGCCTCAAAGCCCGCGTAGTCGCGGCGGCACTCCTTCATCTTGCCGTCGACAATCTGGTCAAAGGCAACCTTGCACTTGATATAGCGCGTGGACTTGGTGACCTCCTCGTGCGTCAGGCAGCTCTCCTCCATCTTGCTGGCGCCCAGGCCAAACACCAGACGGGGGTTGTAGAGCACGTGGGGCTCGCCGGCATCGTCCAAGTAGACGCAAACCTTCTTGGTAACGCCAATCTGGTTAGCGGCAAGGCAGCCGGCATCGTCGAGCGACTTGATGGTATCGATCAGGTCCTGAGCAACCGGCTCGTCCTCGACGGTCGCAACCTCGCAACGCTGGGACAGGATAGCCTCGTCGTGGCAAAGCTCTTTAATCATACGTTCCTCCATAGGGGTCGTTGTAACCGCTTAAGTATACGGTACCTACACAATTTCATGCGAAAGATACCGCCCGTCCGTTACAAACCGCCGAACATCAACATGTGAGGAACACCAACTTCACAAAGGCGATATAGTGGGTGAGTTCGTGTCAATCGGCCTAAACTCGGGGCCGAACAAGGAAAGGGTATGCATGGACGAACTATTTCACGTCAGTGAGCGCAAGTCCACAATCGGGACCGAACTTCGCGCTGGACTGACAACATTCCTGGCGATGGCCTACATCATCGCCGTCAACCCTGCGGTGCTCTCGGGCGCCGGCATCGATGCGGGAGCGCTCGCCTGCGCCACCTGCCTGGGCGCCGGCATCATGACCATCTGCATGGGTATCTTCGCCAACCGCCCGCTCGCCTGCGCGTCGGGCCTGGGCATCAACGCCATGATCGCGGGCATCGCCACCACCATGTGCGGCGGCGACTGGCACGTGGCCATGAGCGTCATCTTCCTTGAGGGCGTCGTCATCTTGCTGCTCGTCCTTTGCGGCCTGCGCGAGGCCATCATGGACGCCATCCCCGTGGTCCTGCGCCACGCCATCTCGGTGGGCCTGGGCCTGTTTATCGCCATGATCGGCCTGTGCGACGCCGGCATCATCACCGCTGGCGCCGGCACGCTCGTCGGCTTGGGTGACATCACCTCCCCCACCTTTA
Source organism: uncultured Collinsella sp. (assembly GCA_900552995.1). Taxonomy (GTDB): domain Bacteria; phylum Actinomycetota; class Coriobacteriia; order Coriobacteriales; family Coriobacteriaceae; genus Collinsella. The sequence continues at coordinate 1,137 of USBX01000259.1, read as the reverse complement.
TCGTCGGCATCATCTCCATCGTCGTGACGGTTGCCCTGGCTTCCCGCAACGTGCCGGGCTCGCTGCTCATCGGCATCATCGTCGCCGTTATCGCCGGTATCCCGCTGGGCGTCACCCATGCGCCCGCGGGCCTCATCGCACCGCTCGACTTCTCGACCTTTGGCGCCCCGTTTGCCAGCACCGCCGACGGCAACATGGCCATCGTGAAGGTTCTGACCGACCCGATGCTGCTCGTCGTTGCCTTCTCGCTGCTCATGAGCGACTTCTTCGACACCATGGGCACCGCGATGGCCGTCGCCAAGCAGGGCGAGTTCCTGACCGAGGACGGCAATGTCGAGGACATCCGTCCCATCCTGGTCGTCGACTCCGTGGCCGCTGCTGCCGGTGGCTTTATGGGCGTCTCCTCCATCACCACCTTCGTCGAGTCCACCTCTGGCGCTGCCGACGGTGGCCGCACGGGCCTCACCTCCGTCACCACCGGCGTGCTGTTCATTCTCGCCGCGTTCTTCTCCCCCATCGTCACCATCGTTTCCAGTGCCGCCACCTGCGGTGCTCTGGTCTACGTCGGCTACCTCATGATGAGCGAGGCCTCCGAGATCGACTGGTCCGACGTGTCGCAGGGCTTCCCGGCGTTCATGATTGTCGCCGGCGTGCCCTTCACCTACTCCATCTCTGCCGGCATTGGTCTGGGCTTTATCGCCTACGTGGTCGTCGCGCTCTTTAAGGGCGAGGCATCCAAGATCAAGCCGCTCATGTGGATCGCAGCCCTTGCCTTCCTCGTCTACTTCTTTGTAGCGTAGGCGCAAGATTCGCAATACTAAACAGCAAAGCGCGGAGTCGCATCGAGCGGCTCCGCGCTTTGCTTTTAAAGCCAGGCGCCACACGGACGCGCGATGTATTGCTTCGCAAGTTTTGGACGTTTTGCTCTCCAAACGGCACTACCGCCGGCTACATCCTGTAGATATGCTGGGCGTAATCGCATAGGCCCTATGAGGATGGGAGTAACCATGGCCGCCTTGTTCACGACCCCCAAGCGCAATGACAAAACCTCTGGAGCCCATTTTGTCGAGCCCGACGTGCGCCGTCGCACGCTGCTCGCACTGTCTCTTATACACATCTGACGCTGCCGACGATAAG
>USBX01000258.1 GCA_900552995.1 uncultured Collinsella sp. | reverse complement strand
TCTACACGAGCCTTATCGTCGGCAGCGTCAGATGTGTATAAGAGACAGGAACAGCAGGGACGCTTCTCCCGCCGCGATGGCATCGGTACCGGCTTTGGTCAGCCGCAACGATGCCGTGAATGAGAGGGTGGGCTGCGTGTCGTCTGCATTCGCGGCGGCGCAGCCCAGACATATACCGCCTCCTTTCTCAAAAAACGTACCGTCGAAGGCGACCTTCGCTCCGTTCGCCGAGTCATCGACCGAAGCGATGTCGATGCGCAGCTCTAAATTGCATGGATCGCCATCTGCATCGAGCGCAACCGAGCGCCACGTGCAGACGGCGCACCCCGCCTGGGAGCCGTTTGCCTTGTTCGAACGATTGATATCCACGACTATCGAGCCGTCCGTATTACGACGAAGGCATCCCGAGGTTGAGATTGCGGCCTGTGCGATCGAAAAACGCTTGCACGCAATGGCGCTCGACGGATTTGGTGCGGAGCTTAGGGCCGCTGGTAAGGAGTCTGCCATGACAGGAGTCGCCCAAGCGGCGACAGGCGTTCCGGTTGCGAGCGCGCCGCAGAGTGCGACGACGGGCAAAAGGTTCTTCGATGCCATGGGGTCTCCTTAGCTAATTTAGTGCGGCCTGTTCATGTTTTGTTTCTGGCTGTGTTTGATGTGCAGACCGAGGCCGGCGGTTCCCGCGCCTGCTGCTGCGGCGCCTGCTGCCAAGAGCCATCGTTTGTCGCCTGTCTGCGCCAACGGTTCCTCGCGGTCGCTGCGGTCGAGCTCCGAGAGGTCGACCGTCACTTGCGTGGCGGCCTGCGCCTGTTCTTGCTGGGCAAAGGCCATGGCTGGCCCAAACGCTAGGATGCTGACGGCGGCGGCCAGGGCGACGGCCTTATGCCGTGTGCGCACCGGGCTCGACCGTCCAGGTGATCGTTGCAACCTGATCGCCTTCGCCGGTTACGCGGAAGATGTCGCGCGTGACGCGGGCGACGTTTCCGCTTGTCTTGAGCTTAATTTTGTCCGTGCCACCGGCAATGCCCTGGTAGCCCATGTCGAAGGCTGCATTCTTGGAAAGATCGAGGCCCGTTCCCTGCATTGCGGCGCTGGCGTTCTGGAGCGCGCCGTCGGGGCCGACCTTAAAGTCGATGGAGTTCTGCGCGGTTCCGGCCTTGGCGTCGGCGGCAATGGTCCAGGTGTTCATGGCGTCGATCTTCATGTTGGTGACATGGATGCCGTAGGCCGAATGATTGTCGATGGTGGTCGCGTCTTCTGAGGGGCCCTGAAGCGTGCCGTCGGCCTTGGCGACGAAGGGAATAACCGTCGGAACTTTGAACTCAACGTTGTCGATCTCGGTCCTGACCATTACCTTCGTGGTTCCAACGCGCCCGGCCGCCATAGCTGGCGTCGGGGCGGCGCCCATTGCGAGCGCGAGCGCGAGCCCTGCGCCCACGACGAGCGCTCTGGCTCCGTTCGTGTTCCTGGTGATGTCCATGGTCGTTCCTTTCTATTCGCCGCGGGCCGTCCCCGCGATGATTGGACGAATGCTGGTGAATTGCGTGCGGTGCCGCGTCGGCCGGAAAAGCTAGTTCTCGGCTTGCTCAACCCGCACCTTGACACGTGTCGGATTGCCGTGGCTGTCGAGGGTCTTGGCATCGAGTGCCTGGATCTCGATGTACGCCTCGCCTTCTTTGATGTCGCCGGCGGGGCACGTTTCGATTGTCTTGCCGGTCTCGACCACACCGGATTCGTACATGGTCTCGTCGTTTTGGATGACGCGGAATCGCTGGGGAAATTTATTGTCTTGGACGTTTTGCACGTTGACGCGCAGCTTGCCGTCCTCCTGCAGCTGAGCGACCGGTGCGACCGAAATCGTCATCATGTTGTCGCGGACGATGGCGTCGAGCTCATCTTGGATTTCCTGACGCGTTTTGCCCTCGGCCGTCGTAACCGAAGCGCCCGCCTCGGGTACGGGCTGCGACTGCCAAGCGTATAGTCCTACGGCGACAAGGGCACAGACGATGGCCAAGCAGGCAACGATGAGCTTCTTGCGACGACCCGGGCCTGCAAAGTGGGGTGGCTTCTTCGCGCTCATGCGGCATCCTTGGCGGTATAGATGCGCGCAAAGGTGGACGGGTTCGCTCCAAAGAGCATGTGAAGCATCAGGCGGCGTGAGTAGACAAGCTCGTCGAAGTCGGGAGGGAGCTCGATGTCGTGGATATGCGCGATGCGGTGGGCGAGCGCCGAGAACGACTCGGGGTCGCAGATCACATCGGTGGTAACGTGGTAGACCGTCGTATCGGGGAATGCCTCTTCGTCGAAAGGCAGGAGATGGGGATCGTCGTCGACTTCGATGGCGATGCCGTACTGGGGCCAGTAATATGCCATGGGAACCTCCCTGCTTCTGGGGCCAAAACTTCTGTCGGTTTTGGCTGTCGATGCCGACGGTATCAGCCACTACTTGACCAATTGCTGACCTGTCTCTT
>USBX01000257.1 GCA_900552995.1 uncultured Collinsella sp. | reverse complement strand
TCTGTGGGCGTGCCGTCCGTAAAGAACACAACGATCTTCTGGGCATCTTCGCGTTTGGAAGTAATTCCCTCGGCCAGTGCCATGCCGTTATCGGCACGAGTAGCACCAGCAGGGTTAATGGAATTGATTGTTTTCTTGAGGCTCTTTGCGCCATCACCCGAGCACGCCATCAGCTTTTGCATGGTCTGCGAGTAGTTGTAGCTATGGCGGCCATCGCGATAAGTGTCATTGCCGATCTTGTCAGTCTTCTCGCCCGCAAACTTTACGATGGCAACCTGGTGCTGCTTGCTCGCGTCCTTAACGTTCTTGTTTTGCTCGGCAATGGTGTCGATAAAGTGGCTGGCAGCATTCTTGAGCGCATCGATACGCTTGGGAGAATCTTCACCACCCATAGGATCATCCATTGAGCCAGAGGCATCGAGCACCATCACGATGTCGAGCGGCTTGGAAACCAGCGACGTCGTATCGGATGTCGAAGACATCGCCGAAAGCGTAGTCAAAAAGTCCGATTTCCCGTCATCGATCGCTTGGACCGTCTTATCCGTCCAAATTCGGCCGACGTTTTGCGTCGTGACCTTGCTGCCGTCATAGCCGCCCGCCCAGAACTTCCAATGGTTGCTGGTGTCGTGATCGACTATCTTTGTCGCTTCCGGTCCGTCCATACCGGTGCTGGACCTGGCGTTGGCCTCGGGCAACATGGCAAATGCTGCGGCTGGCAACACCAGCACTACGGCCAGTATCACCGCCAAGAGACCCCTCGTGTACTTACCCATCGTGTCTCCCTTCTCGCGGTCTCAGACCTTGCATCAGCCTAAAGTTACGAAATGAGACACAATTAGGGCAGGTGACACACGTTCCAGATTTGATTTTGGGCGTGAGACAAATGTCTCACCAAAGTTGAGACACGAGAGTTTTCGCAGGAAAACGGATGCGACTCGGAGCCAACAGGTCAAAATGATCCGTTTTCCTCCGTCCCCGGGGGATCAGTTGGTAACGCTCGCCACGAAATCGGGCCATCTACTACGTTTGACTCGATACCCCCGACCATAGCCGCTTTTCATGAAAAACCGCAAGCGTTCTACCTGCGGTTTTCATTTCGCATTACTTGACGTGGTCGAGGGCTGCCGCCTAAACGTAGTAGATAGGCCCATTTCGTGGCAGACGGGTCACGCGGCAGCCCTCGTGAGGCAAAAATGATCCGTTTCCCTCTGTCCACGGGAGATCAAGGGCTGCTACGGATATGGTGCTATTTCAAAACTATGCCGGATTACGGGGCTAAAGTCGGAGTCCTCATCCATACAGCCTTTTTTTGAAAAACGGCAAGCAGTCTACCTGCGGTTTTGTTTTTGGGATTTTCTGTATGGTCGGAGGTTCGCTATCCAGCCCCGTAATCCGGCATAGTTTTGTTCGCGACGGCACAACCGCGCGTTTAAGCGCGGGGCCGGCGGGCATTTTTGCCCCACCGGCCCCTATCCCAGCTCTATTCCGGCGCTACTCCGGCTTGGTTTCTACCGTGGGGGTCTTGTCCGCCGCAACTGGAGTACGAGCGGTGTCCATAGTCAGGCAGTGCTTGGGGCAGCTCTCGATGCACTCACCGCACACCACGCAGGCATACGGGTCGATCGACCAGGTACCACCCTTGCGATCGACCGCAAGCGCGCCCGCCGGGCAACGGCGCGCGCACATGCCGCAGCAGATGCACACGTCCATGTCGTTGACGATATGTCCGCGCAGGCGCGCAGGCGCCGCGAGCTTCTCCTGCGGATAGCACACCGTTACTGGCTGCTTGACCATAGAGCCCAAGGCCGTCTTGGCAAATGTCAGCAAACTCATGCCGCGCCTACCTTTCCGTGCAGCTAATGCAGGGGTCGATGGTCAGGATAATCATAGGCACGTTGGCAATGAGCGCGCCCTGCAGCGCATGCGTCAGGCCCGCCAGATTTTGCGACGTCGGCGTGCGCACGCGGAAACGGTCCAGATTCTTGGTGCCGTTGCCGCGCACATAGTAATACGCCTCGCCGCGCGGCTGCTCAATCACAACCTCACCGCGCGCGCCGTCGGCCGGCGTGAGCTTGGTGCGCCCGCCGATACCGTCGTGCGGAATCTTGCCCACAAGCTCCTTGATGATGTCCATAGCCTGCGTGACCTCGGCACAACGCACCTGGCAGCGGGCATAGCAGTCGCCATCGCTAGCAACGATAGGCTCAAACGCGGCCAGATCCGCATAGGCACCGTCGCCAAACATGCGCACGTCGTAGTCCACGCCCGAGGCGCGCCCAAACGGGCCGACCATCGAAAGCTCCAGCGCATCTTTCTTGCTGATCACGCCCACGCCATGCAGACGCTCGCCACAGCTGTCGTCGTCCAAAAACGTATGCACCAGGGCCTCGTAGTCGGGGCGCATGGCGTCGAGCGTCTGGACCTGTCTCTTATACACATCTGACGCTGCCGACGATAAGGCTCGTGTAGA
>USBX01000256.1 GCA_900552995.1 uncultured Collinsella sp. | reverse complement strand
ACGAGATTAGCGAGTGTCTCGTGGGCTCGGAGATGTGTATAAGAGACAGATGTTACATCATGACTGACGATAAGATCCAGGCAGCAATGTCCATCGTGCTCAACGCCGGCGACGCCCGCCTTGCAAACAAAGATGCGCTCGAGGCTATGGCCCAGTGGGACTTTGCTGCTGCCGAGGACAAGATGAAGCTCGCGCACGAGAAGATCACCGCCGCCCACAAAACGCAGACCGATGCGATCCAGGAGGAGGCCGCCGGCGGGGAGCAGGAGTACTCGCTGCTGTTCACCCACGCCCAAGATCACCTGATGACGGTCAACTCCGAAATCGTGATCACCAAGCAGATCCTCAAGATCTGCAAGAGCCTCGATGCCCGCCTGAGCGCGCTTGAGGGAGGGGAGAGCCATGCATAAGGTTCCCCGCACGTTTCCCGAGGGCTTTTTGTGGGGCGGCGCCGTTGCCGCCAACCAGTGCGAGGGCGCATGGGACGTCGATGGCAAGGCCCCGAGCGTGGCGGATATCAACGAGTTTCGCGACGATATCCCCATCGGTGAGAAGCACAACCGCGAGATCACCACGACGTTTATCAAGGAAGCACTCGAGAGCAAGGACCGCATCTTCCCCAAGCGCGAGGGTATCGATTTTTACCATACCTACCCTGAGGACCTTGAGCTGCTTGCCGATATGGGGCTCAACACCTTTAGGACCTCGATCGCGTGGTCGCGCATCTTCCCCAACGGCGACGATGCGGAGCCCAACGAGGAAGGCCTTGCGTTCTACGACCGGCTCTTTGACAAGATGATCGAGCTCGGCATGGAGCCGATGGTCACGCTCTCGCATTACGAGATGCCCATCAACCTTACCCTCTCCTATACGGGCTGGTACTCGCGCGAGACGATCGATTGCTTTGAGCGCTACTGCAAGGTCGTGTTTGACCGATATGCCGGCAAGGTCAAGTACTGGATTCTGGTCAACCAGATCAACCTGATCGAGCATGAGTCCTTTAACCATCTGGGCGTTGCCGAGGACAAGGTCGACGATCTGCCTTCTGCAAAGTACCAGGCGGTCATGAACGAGATGGTTGCATGCGGTCGCGCGACGCGCTATGCCCATGAGCACCATCCCGAGATGCAGATCGGCATGATGCTCTGCGGTGGTCCCTCGTATGCAGCTTCGTGCAAACCCGAGGACGCGCTCGCGACGCTGCGCTTCAACCAGATGCAGTTCTTCTTCTCGGATGTGCTGCTGCGCGGCGAGGTTCCCGGATCCGCATATCGCTTTTGGGAGGACAACGGCATCAAGGTCCAGATCTCCGACCAGGATATCAAGGACCTGCGCAACACGGCCGATTTCTGCACGTTCTCCTACTACTACGTGCGCGTGGTGAGCAAGGAATCGTTTGAGGACGGTTACGACGCCAAGCGCAACAAGGAGCTGCCGGCGAATCCGTGGGGCTGGTGCATCGACCCCCTCGGCCTGCGTTTTACGCTCAACGCGTACTGGGATCGCTACCGCAAGCCCATCTACATTACCGAGAACGGCGTGGGCTGCTACGACACGCTCGAGGAGGACGGGACCGTTCACGATCCGTATCGTGTCGACTTCTACCGTGCGCACCTTGAGCAGGTGCGCGAGGCGATCGCGGACGGCGTCGATGTTCGCGGCTACTACGCTTGGGGCCCCATCGACATCGTGAGCTGCTCGAGCTCCGAGATGTCCAAGCGCTACGGCTTTATCTACGTCGATCGCGATGACTACGGCCACGGTACCGGCAAGCGCGTCCTCAAGGACAGCTACTACTGGGCCAAGCACGTGATCGAGACTAACGGAGCCGACCTGGATTAATTTGGTGGCCCATGCTATTGCGGCGCCGCGGCTGTCACGAGATCGGTATCTGGAAAGACGGCGTCTGCCTGTAGCGGCAAACGGGTTCGCATAGGGCGCTGTTGATCATGGCCTCGTCGGGTTTCCCGGCGGGGCCATTTTAGCTACCTCGACCGTCAGTCAGGCAAAATGCTAGCGCTGGCAGCCGAGGCAGCTAAAATAGCCCCAAAAAGACTACCCTTTAACCGTGCGGAGAGGTCTGCAATTTATACAGTTGATTGGCTGTTAAGGGTGGCAATGCTGTCGTGATGCGGTAACCTCATTGATTGGTTTCGCGACAGCAACATAACGGTAATGTCGCGGAAACACGGCGAGCCTAAGCTATGACTCGTTCGTTAGTAATCAACACCGCTTCTCGCGCGGTGCCGATACGAAGGGAGTTCCGTATGGCCGAACTTACTGACCGCTTCGGGACCATGGTGTTCTCTGAGGAAGTCATGAAGGACTACCTCCCCAAGGACATTTGGAAGCGCCTTGCTGCAACCCTCGAGGATGGTGAGCCGCTCGATCTGGATGTGGCCAACGCCGTTGCTCACGCCATGAAGGCTGTCTCTTATACACATCTGACGCTGCCGACGATAAGGCTCGTGTAG
>USBX01000255.1 GCA_900552995.1 uncultured Collinsella sp. | reverse complement strand
GATCTACACGAGCCTTATCGTCGGCAGCGTCAGATGTGTATAAGAGACAGTCCCAAAGCTGTTTGGGAGAGGTGCAACGGCTGTCTGCCCGTCCCGGTGGGCAAGGTGCTCGAGAACGTTGAGATCTCATGCGACCCCAATAACATGACCTACGAGACGGGGGAGACCATTTCGCTCGAGGGTATGAACGTCGAGCTCGATTACCCGCATTCGGTATCGATTTGGGACTACGAGGCCCTCATACAGGAAGAGCTCGGCGAGTACCTTACGGCCACCCCCTGCGACGGTGACGTCTTCGATGAGTCGATGGACGGACAGCCCGTAAAGCTCGTGTATGACGACGGCTATTCGCATTTTGAAACCCAGACCAAGGGCACGCTACAGCTCAAGAAGCCTGAGCCGACGTCGTTCCAGATCTCCTATGCCCAAACGATCGATAAAGGCGAACGCAAGCTGATGGACGGCGTTGAACTGCCCGATGTTTCCAGCGCGACGACGATTGATGCAGGCGACGAGGTCACGCTCGATGCCGGTGCTCTAGGAATGCTCAACGGCAACATCACGTTTAAGGGCTGGTATGATACCGAGTCCGGCAAGTACATCTCCAGGGAGCCGGTCTACACGTTTACGCCGGATAAGGACCTATCCCTCGAGGCTCGTTTTGAGCTCAAGGACTATGCGGTGCGTGTCAACGATGCGCAGGCGACCGATTCGTCACAGGACTATGCGCACCTGAGTGTTACCGCTCAAAACTGCTATCGCAATGCCGGTGAGACGGTTGAGGTTTCCGCCGTCACGGATAACGCGCTGTTCCTGGGCTGGTATCTGGGCGAGGGCGATGATGCGTACGCCGTGAGCGATCAGCTCGACTTTACCTATACGGTGGACAAGGCGGACGCGATTGTGTCCGAGGACAAAACTGACGCTAGGATCGAAATCACTCCGCGCTACTGTGCTCCGCAGGCGAGCGTTGTGCTGAGTGTGGACGGGGTCGATGAGAGTGGGCAGCCGCTCGGACAGTTCCTCTCTACCGGTCTGTACGGTATCGGATCGCGCGTAACGGTCGTGGCGGTGCCAATGCCTGGCTATGTGTTTGACTACGCGACCGATGCCCTCGGCAACGTTGTCTTTACCGGCGACGATGGTCCGTCCTACACGTTTGTGCTCGAGGGGGATGTGCAGTACACCGCGCATTTCCGCGAGGCGACTGACCCCGACGAGTCACTCGCGGCGCTGAAGGCCGCGCTCATCGCCGCGATTACGGCTGCGGCCGTTCTCGCTACCATGTATGGCTTGGGCGAGATCGTCGACCCCATCGCGGCCGACGCGGTGATCGAGATCGGTATGGCCGACAATATTGAGGATGTTGCCGCTGTGGGCACCAAGGTGCTCAAGGAGATTAAGGACATCATCGACGACCACAAGAAGCCCAAGCCTCATGGCGACCATAAGATCGAAATTATTGCCACTGCGCAGCCCGAGGTGGGCGGCGTCGTTACCGGAGGCGGTATCCACTATGAGGGGACGGTCGCCACGCTCGAGGCTGTCGCAAATCCCGGCTATCGCTTCGTATGTTGGAAAGAGAACGGCGTCGAGGTCTCGACATCTCCTCTCAAGACGATGACGATCACGGACCTGACGCCCGAGGTTGTAAAGATGACGGCCGTTTTCGAGAAAAAAGTCGAGATTACGGCAGTTGCCGAAGCCGATGGCATTCAGGCCGATTTTTCGACAGGCTGCACCGCAAGCCCCGTAAAGCAGAGCATTACGCGTGGCGATCAGGCTATGGTCACTGCGAGCGAGGGTCCTGACTATGCCTTTGTGGGATGGTTTGAGGACGGCGTCGAGGTTTCGCCCGAGCGTACGTATATCTTCAAGGCCGAGGTCGACCGCCATCTGGTTGCACGCTTCCGCAGGGCGGATAAGACCATCCTAGTGAATACCGATCCCTTCGACAGCGCCGAGGTGCTGTGCGATGGTGTGCCGGTCGTGGATGGCAAGGTTCGCGCGAAGGATGGGGACATTCTCACGTTTACGATGCGACCCAAGGTGTGCCCCGACAATCCGGAGAAGACGTACCGGTTTGTAGAGTGGCGAGAGACCGATGCGCAGGGTATCACGATTGCCAACAAGCAGGAAGTTTGCGAATACCGCGTTAACGGGAATGCCCGAATTGAGGCTGTAATGGACGGCAGGGATGCGCATACTGTGCGTGCCGAGGCCGACCCGCTCGAGGGCGGTACCGTTACGCTGAAGCGCGGCGAGACTGCCGGCATGGTACTCGAGGTTCCCGAAGGCGAGCGCGTGAACGCGGAGGCCACCCCATCCGAGGGCTATATCTTTGACGGTTGGTATCTGAGCAACGGCGGCTCGGATGCCACCTCGACGCTGGTTTCGAGCGAGCGCTCCTATACCTTTGAGCCCATTACCGACTGCGTGATCCTGTCTCTTATACACATCTCCGAGCCCACGAGACACTCGCTAATCTCG
>USBX01000254.1 GCA_900552995.1 uncultured Collinsella sp. | reverse complement strand
TATCGTCGGCAGCGTCAGATGTGTATAAGAGACAGATCTTTAACGTGGCCGGTGCCGGCGATCATGTGGTCGCTAGCTCTGCCATTTACGGCGGTACCTATAACCTGCTCGCCCACACCATGGGCCGCATGGGCGTGACCTGCACGTTCGTCGCCCCCGACTGCACAGATGAGGAGCTCGAGGCAGCCTTTGAGCCCAATACCAAGCTCGTCTTTGGCGAGACGATCGCCAACCCCGCCCTTGCTGTGCTCGATATTGAGCGCTTTGCCAAGGCCGCACATGACCACGGCGTGCCGCTGATGGTCGACAACACCTTCCCGACGCCCGTGATGTGCCGTCCCTTTGAGTGGGGCGCCGACATCGTTACGCACTCCACCACCAAGTACATGGATGGACATGCTGCCTACCTGGGCGGTGTGATCGTTGACCACGGCCAGTTTGACTGGATGGCCCACGCGGATAAGTTCCCGGGTCTCACCACGCCCGACGAGAGCTACCACGGCGTGACGTATGCCGAGAAGTTCGGTCGCGAGGGTGCCTTCATTACTAAGGCCACCGCGCAGCTCATGCGCGACCTCGGCCCCATGCAGAACCCGCAGGCGGCCTTCTTCCTGAACAGCTCGCTCGAGAGCCTGCATGTACGCATGCCGCGTCATTGTGAGAACGGCCTGGCCGTTGCCAAGTTCCTGCAGAGCCATCCCAAGGTACGCTTCGTGAGCTATCCGGGCCTGGAGGGCGATAAGTACTATGACATCGCTCAGAAGTACATGCCCAACGGTACCTGCGGCGTTGTGAGCTTTGGCTTTAACGGTGGTCGCGCGGCGGCCGAGACCTTTATGAAGAGCCTCAAGCTCGCCCAGATCGCCACGCACGTGGCCGACGCCCGCACTTGCTGCCTGCATCCCGCTAATGCCACGCATCGCCAGATGAACGATGAGGAGCTCATCGCCTGTGGCATCTCCGCCGACATGGTGCGCCTGTCGTGCGGCCTCGAGGATACGGCCGATCTGATTGCCGACCTTGAGCAGGCACTCGAGCAGTGCTAGGCTAGCGTTCGCATAAGGCGCCGATGCTGGCAGAAAGCTTCGGCGACCTTTCGTTCCGATTCCGTAGGCGGGACCCCAATCGCGACTGTTTGTAGGCGATTGGGGCCCCGTTTTTGCGTTGCGCCACTCGAAAGGATGGATATGGAGAAAACCGCAGAGCAGCTGCGCCGCGAGCACATTGCCCTTGAGGGCGAAACCCATGGCAAGAACAAATGGGCGATTCTGTTTACCGTGCTCATCATGACGTTTATGTCGTGTCTGGATTCGACCGTCGTGACCGTGGCGTTGCCCGTGATGCAAAAGGAGCTGGGCGTGGGCCTCGACCGCATCCAGCTGGTGAGCTCGGTGTACCTGCTTGCGACATGCGTGGCTATGCTGCCGTTTGGCCGCTTGGGCGACGTGCGCGGCAAGGTGGGCGTATTCCAGCTGGGCGTAATCGTTTTTACGGCCGGCTCGCTGCTTTGCGGCCTTTCGAGTTCGCTCGAAGTTCTTATTCTGGCACGCATTGTGCAGGGCGTCGGCTGCGCGGCGGCCATGGCTAACAACATGGGTATCATCACCGAGTCGTTTCCGGCGCGCGATCGCGGTCGTGCCATGGGTATTCTCGCGACCTTCGTGGCCCTCGGCATGATGTGTGGCCCCGTGCTGGGCGGCATGCTGGTGGCAAGCTTTCCCTGGGAGAGCATCTTCCTCATCAACCTGCCCATTGGCGTCATCTCGTTTATCGTGGGGCTCTATACGCTGCCGCATGTTAAGCCGGAGGCTGGCGAGCGCCCCATGTCCCTGATCGAGGCTGCTCGTCGCTGCTTTGCAAATTCGGCCTTCACCATCAACCTCGCCTGCATGCTCATCGTGTTCGTTGGTATTGGCGCATCAGAGTTTATCCTGCCGTTCTATTTTCAGGACGCCCACGGCTTTGGTTCCGACATCTCTGGACTACTCTTTTTGGCGTTGCCGATGGTGAATGCCTTTATCGGCCCGCTTTCGGGTACGGTTTCGGACCGTGTTGGCTGCGAGGGCCCTACGGCGGTCGGCCTAGGCGTGTACGTATGCGGTCTCTTTGCGGTAAGCACGCTCGACGAGCACTCTTCTATCCCTGTGATCGTGTGTTGCGTCGCGTTTATGTCGTGTGGCACGTCGATTTTCCAGAGTCCCAACAACTCGCTGTACATGGGTTCGGCCCCGCGCGAGGCGCTCGGTTTTGCGGGCAGCCTGGGTAGTCTGGCGCGCTATGCGGGTATGGCAGTGGGCATTACAGCGGCGTCGCATATCCTGTATGGGCAGATGAGCGTGGCGATGGGTGAGGCCGTGACCAGTATTGTTGCAGGCCGTCCGGATGTGTTCTTGTTTGGTTTCCGTTCGGTGTTCTATGTGTTGATGGCTGTGGCCGCTGTGGGCTTTGCTGTCTCTTATACACATCTGACGCTGCCGACGATAAGGCTCGTG
>USBX01000253.1 GCA_900552995.1 uncultured Collinsella sp. | reverse complement strand
ATCTACACGAGCCTTATCGTCGGCAGCGTCAGATGTGTATAAGAGACAGGCTTCGTAGTCCTCGATAATCTGCGGCCCTGCCGCGCTAAATTCAATTACGGTGTCGCCCACCAGGTCAAAGAGCGCCTCATTGATGGTATCGACGAGCATGTCCTCGCTCTGCCCCGATTGCACTACCGCCGATTCCGCCTGTGCTGCGTTGTGCTCGAGCAGCGCGCGGAGATAGGCGTCTGCGGCGGGCGCGAGTTCGTTCGTGGCGTCAGCGGGCGTAGCAGCTGCGAACGCGGGCGTCGGTGCGAGAAGCGGTGCCACGACACCAAACTGTTCGGTGGATATGGTCGGCTCGTCGGACTCGTCCTGCCCTGCAGCCGCCGCGACCGCCTCGACCATCGCGTCGGCTACGGGCTCGGCTTCCGGTTGCCCTGAGTCCGCTGCCTCGGCTTCCACAGGTGCGCCGTCCTCGCGCTCTTCGTCGATTAAAAGTGCTTCGCGCGTTTGCGCAGCGGCGCTCCGAATGTGCCCCAGCTGAGTCAGGTCGATATCGATCTTGACGGGCTGGTGTGCGGCGTCCCACGAAAGCCATGCCACAATCTCGTCATCGATAATTTTGGCCAGATATTTGGGGACCTTTTCTTCCTTAAGGGGATGGGCAGGGTCCAGCGCCAGGCGCAGGCGTTGGTCGCAGGCGCGCATCATTTCACCGAGCTTGCTGCTCTTTTGCCTACTACCGTGGATGCGCATGCATTCCCAAAAGCCGTTTTGGCAACGGTAGATATGGATAGGATCCAGGCGATATTCGCAGTCCTCGTGGCGCTCGGGCGCAAAGAATACGGCCGAGGCAAACATGGTGTAGGGCATGGCCGTCTCCTCCCCAAATAAACTCGCCACGATGCCGGTCTTTCGGTGCGTGTCATAGTAGCGCGCCATGCGGACATACACGGCGCATGCCGCGTGGCGCAGATCGCGGTGGTGGCTGCGGTCGAGCCGCGAGTTACTTAGGTTGTACGTGGAGAGGGCGTTGATGGCGGCCATGAGTCGCTCCTCGCGCACCTCATCGGGCGGAAGGGGGAGCGTGGGCTCGGAGGTTTTGCGACGCTTAGGGGTCTGGCCGGACGGTGCCGGTACAAGGTCTCGTGCCGCGCGCCGCAGTTCGATAAGGGCGTTATCGAACATGACGGTTTTAGAGTCGCGAAGCAGCTTGGGGTCGAGCCCGTGGAACACGGCGTAATCTTGCAGCCACACGCGCGCAAACCGGTCGATGCCGGGCTCGAAGGCGCGATAGACATCCCAAAAGGCCTTGATCTTGTTAAAACCGTCGAGCGGGTCATCTACGCCAATGCCGCAGATCAGCTCATAGAGATACAGAAAGGCAAAGGACGTAGACGTTTCCTCGACGGTTCCGCGGCGCACTTGGGCACGCCAGGTAAAGTAGCCGCGCAACTGCCGGTCGCTCATGGCGTTGTAGGTGGGAAAGTACGACTTAAAGGTGCCGTTGTAGGGACAGTCGTCCTCAAAGTCGGCCATCAGCAGGCCCTGGCGGTAGAAAAGCTCGGCTTCCGAAAGCCAGCGACCTGCGCCGCCTTTGGGGTCATCCTGCCAGCGCGATATCTCGCGCATTTTACGGTATTGGTCGGGGAGGAAATTCTGCATCTGTCGGCCGGTTTTGAGAATCGGCTCGTCTGCGTAGGTTTCGTTTGAGAAGCGGGCGGACTGATGGGTCCGGGCCTCGGCCATAATGCGCTCGATGAGCATCTTGATGTCCTGGTCGGCCACCGCTCCTCCTCTCGAACGCAGCTACGGTAACCTCATATCATAGCACAGCATCAAACAGATGTTCGAGATACCGCTGCGTTGATAGATTTAGAACAGGAGGGCGTATATGACGGCGATGACGACGGAGGGAAGCATATTGGCCGTGCGGAAGGTCTGAGGACGGATGAGGTTGACGCCGACGCAGAAGATGAGCATGGAGCCTACGAGCGAAAGGCTGTTGAGGGCTGTTGTGGTCATGATGGGGGAGAGCGCGCCGGCAAACAACGTGATCGTCCCCTGGAACACGGCGACGGGCAGGGCGGAGAAGATGCAGCCGCGGCCAAGCGAGGCCGTCATGGTGCAGACGATGATGCAGTCCAGTGCGCCCTTGAGGGCAAGCGTTGACCAGTCGCCGAGCAGGCCGTCCTGGATCGATCCCACAATGGCCATGGCGCCGATGCACACGGTGAGTGAAGTCGAGACAAAAGCGTTGGTGAACTCGTTATCGCCCTCACTGCCAGTCTTGCGCTTGAGCCATTCGCCAAGGTT
This sequence comes from uncultured Collinsella sp., assembly GCA_900552995.1. Classification (GTDB taxonomy): domain Bacteria; phylum Actinomycetota; class Coriobacteriia; order Coriobacteriales; family Coriobacteriaceae; genus Collinsella. Next base: position 210 of record USBX01000253.1, on the reverse strand, counting down.
CTCGATGGCGGCCTCCAAGTTGATGGCCTCGCCGATGAGCGAACCGAGCGCAAATGAGACGATGAGCATGGTGGTGCCGGTGGTCGCTAGCGCCTTCCCATCGATAAGGAGCATCTTTTGCATGGTGCCGCCAAGGCCGATAAACAGGACGCACAGCCCCCTGTCTCTTATACACATCTCCGAGCCCACGAGACACTCGCTAATCTCGTA
>USBX01000252.1 GCA_900552995.1 uncultured Collinsella sp. | reverse complement strand
CCCGGAGATCATCATCTTCGTGGATAACTGCTACGGCGAGTTCACCCAGACGGAGGAACCCTGTCAGGCAGGGGCCGACCTCGTGGTCGGCAGCCTCATCAAGAACCCCGGCGGCGGCATTGCCCCCACCGGCGGCTACATCGCGGGCCGCCGCGACCTCGTGGAACTGTGTGCCTACCGGCTGAACGCCCCCGGCCTCGGCAAGGATCTGGGCTGTACACTGGACACCCCGCGCGACATGTATCTGGGCTTCTACTATGCGCCCGGCGTCGTCTGCGAGGCCATCAAGACCGCCATCTATGCCCAGTGCCTGCTGGAGCTGGTGGGCAAAAAGCCCATCCCGCGCTACTGCGAGGACCACAACGATATCGTGACCTGCTTCGATGCCGATACCGCCGATGCCCTCATCGGCTTCTGCCGCGGCGTTCAGGCGGCCAGCCCCGTGGACAGCTACGCCGCCCCGGAACCCTCGCCGGAACCGGGCTATACCGATGAAGTCATCATGGCCAGCGGCAGCTTTACGCAGGGCAGCACCATCGAGCTTTCCTGCGACGGCCCGCTGCGTGAGCCGTATACCTGCTACCTGCAGGGCGGTCTAAACTTTGCTGCCAGCCGTGCAGGCGTGCTGCTGGCCATCCAGAAGGCTTATTTTAAGGACTGAAAAGGGGAGAGCGCATGCCTGTTTTAAGTGACCGTGTGGGTACCTTCACGGATTCAGTCATCCGCCGCATGACCCGCATCAACAATCAGTACGACTCCATCAACCTCTCGCAGGGCTTCCCGGATTTTGACCCGCCGAAGGAACTGCTGGACGCACTGGCTCAAACGGCTTACAAAGGCCCGCATCAGTACGCCGTGACCTTCGGTGCGCAGAACTTCCGGGAGGCGCTGGCGAAAAAGACCAGCCCGGCGCTCCACCACGAGGTGGACCCCAACACGGAAATCTGCGTCACCTGCGGCGGCACTGAGGCCATGATGGCCGCGATGATGACCATCTGCAACCCCGGCGACAAGGTGATGATCTTCTCACCGTTCTACGAGAACTACGGTGCCGATGCCATTCTTTCGGGCGCGGAACCCATCTATATCCCGCTGGTGCCGCCCACCTATGAGTTTGACATCAGCCTGATCGAAAAGGGCTTTGCCGAGGGTGCCAAGGCGCTGATCCTGTGCAACCCCTCCAATCCCTGCGGCAAGGTGTTCCGCCGCGACGAGCTGGAAGCCATCGCCAGGCTTGCCATCAAGTACGACGCTTTTGTGGTGACGGATGAGGTGTACGAGCACATCGTCTACGCGCCCCACGAGCACGTCTATATGGCCACGCTGCCCGGCATGTTCGATCGAACCATCAGCTGCAGTTCGCTGTCTAAGACGTACTCCATCACCGGCTGGCGTCTGGGCTACACCATCGCCCCGGCCCAGATCACCGAGCGCATTAAAAAGGTCCACGACTTCCTCACCGTGGGTGCTGCCGCTCCCCTGCAGGAAGCTGTCGTCACCGCCCTCAAATTCGACGACAGCTATTACCAGGAGGTCCTCGACCTCTACACCGCCAAGCGCGACCTATTCTGTCAGGGGCTCGATAGCATCGGTCTTGAGCACAACGTGCCGCAGGGCGCCTACTATGTGATGATGGATATCTCGGAGTTTGGCTATGACAGCGACCTCGACTTCTGTGAGGATTTGGCCTCCAAGGTGGGCGTGGGCGCCGTTCCGGGCTCGAGCTTCTTCCGCGAGCCCGTCAACCATCTGATTCGTTTCCACTTTGCCAAGCGAGACGAGACGCTTAACGCGGCGCTGGAGAACCTCAAGTCGCTACGTGATAAAATCAACCCGCGCGGGTAAGGACGGTCAGTAACTAAAGGCACTAAAGAAACCTCGTGAACCCGTTGGGCCATGAGGTTTCTTTTTATAGCGACCTCATTTATTTTTTAGAGCGCTATACTTTAGTCACGGAGCAACTCGTCCAGAGAGGAATACTATGGCAGAGCAGCAGCTTATCGGAGCGCTCGAGGCCGGCGGCACCAAGATGGTCTGCGCCACGGGCTATGCAGACGGCACGGTCCTGGAACGCGAGCAGATTGCGACCACGACCCCGCAGGAGACCGTTGAGGCCGTCAACGCATGGTTTGCCGACAAGGACATCGCCGCGCTGGGCATCGGCGCCTTTGGCCCCACCGCAGTCAACCCTGCATCGTCCCAATACGGCAAGATCCTGGAGACGCCCAAAACGGCATGGCGCTACTTTGACCTGCTGGGCACCATCCAAAACGAGCTCAATATTCCCTGCGGCTACGACACCGACGTCAACGTCGCCTGCCTGGGCGAGGTCACCTTTGGTTGCGCCCAGGGCCTCACTGACGTGGTGTATCTGACCATCGGTACCGGCGTGGGCGCCGGCGTGCTCTCGGGCGGTAAGCTCGTGCACGGCATGATGCATCCCGAGGCCGGTCACATCCTGGTCACGCGCGACCCGCGCGACACCATCGGCGAGCACAGCGGCTGCCCCTTCCACGACAACTGCCTCGAGG
>USBX01000251.1 GCA_900552995.1 uncultured Collinsella sp. | reverse complement strand
GCGTCGCGTACATCATGGCCTTAATGGTATGCATGCGGTTCTCGGCCTCCTGGAACACACGAGACTGCGCGCTCTCAAAGACCTCGTCGGAAACCTCCATCTCGGTCACGCCGAACTTCTCGGCAATCTCGGCGCCGATGGTGGTCTGCGTATCGTGGAAGCTCGGCAGGCAGTGCATAAAGATGGCGCCGGGGTTTGCCTTGGCCATGACCTCGGGCGTTACTCGATAGGGAGAGAGAAGATCGATTCGGCTCTTCCACAGCTCCTCAGCCTGGCCCATACCGACCCAAACGTCCGTATAGATCACGTCTGCATCCTTGACGCCCTCGTCGATATCCTCAGTGAGCTGGATCGTGCAGCCATTCTGAGCGGCGATCTCCTGGCAGCGCTCAAGAAGCTCGGGATCGAAGTGCGTGGCGCCCTCGACATCGCCCTTGGGTCCGCAGGAGCAGAAGTTAATGCCGAGCTTGGCGCAGATAACCATCAGGGAGTCGCTGACGTTGCCCTGCTCCTTGCCCATATAGGTGAGCTTCATGCCGCGCGTGTCGCCAAACTCCTCACGCATGGTAAGAATGTCGGCAAGGGCCTGGGTGGGATGGTACTCGTTGGTCAGACCGTTCCAGACGGGAACGCCAGCCTTGGCGGCAAGCTCCTCGACGATCGACTGGTCGGAGCCGCGATACTCAATACCGTCATACATGCGACCGAGCACGCGGGCGGTATCCTCGATGGACTCTTTCTTGCCCATCTGCGACGAGCCGGGGTCGAGGTAGGTCACACCCATACCCAGGTCCATACCGCCGACCTCGAAGGCACAGCGCGTGCGCGTTGAGGTCTTCTCAAACAGCAGGACAATGTTCTTGCCCTCGAGAAAGCGGTGCGGATAACCGGCGCGCTTCATATCCTTGAAGTTCTTTGAGAGGTCGAGCATGTACTCGATTTCCTCGGACGTAAAGTCAAGCAGGGTAAGAACGCTTCGACCAGAAAGATTAAGAGCCATGATTTGAATCCTTTCGATTGTTGGAACACACAAGGAGGGATGGGCGGCGCAGACGCACACGCGCCGCCCAGATACGCTAACGCTGACTAGATTTCCTCACGCCAGAACGGCATGGTCATGCAGCGCGGGCCGCCGCGACCGCGAGAAAGCTCCTCGGAGGGGGCGACGAGCAGCTCGACGCCGGCCTTGTAAAGAGCATCGTTGGTGACAACGTTGCGCTCATACACGCAGACCTTGCCCGGTGCGACCGCAAGAGTGTTGGAACCATCGTTCCACTGCTCACGGGAAGCCTCGATCGGATCGCCACCACCGCACTCAATCATGGTGATGTGGTCCATACCCGTCGCAAGCTCGAGAATATGCTGCAGGGTGCCCTCGAGCTCCTCGATATGCACCTCCCCCTCCGAATCGCCCTTGGTCAGGCGGTAGGCACGAAGCGTCTGGTAGATGCCAGGATAGACCGTGAACTTATCGCGATCGACCTGCGTGCAGACGGTGTCGAGGTGCATGTAGGCGTAGCCGTGCGGGATCTTGATGGCATAGATGTTCTCGATCTCGGCCTCATCGGAACCCCAGAACATATTCTTGGCGAGCTCATCGATGGCCGCAGTCTGGGTGCGCTCGGAAATACCGATGGCGAGCGTCTTGGCGTTGATGTTGAGGATATCGCCGCCCTCGATATGCCACTCGCTGTTGTGGTCATACCAAATGGGGCTACCGGCGTAATCGGGATGGTTGCGGAGCACCGTTTCGTAGAAGATTACCTCGCGATTGCGCTGATTCCAGTACATGCGGTTCATGGTAGCGCCCTTGCCCACGACAGCCAGAGGGTCACGGGAGAAATACGAGGCCGGCATGGGGAACAGCACCATATCGTCAGCCTTCAACTCCTCGCCGTCCATACTGGCAAGAGAACCGCCAACCTTGGGGATCTCGAGGTCGCGAACGTAGAGGCCGCCCATGGCAGCAAGGACAAACTCCTTGTTGTCCTTAATCGAATCAAGCTTCTCGACAACGGCCTGGCGAAGGGCCGCGTTGGAGATGCCGGACTCACCCATGAACTTCGTCATGAACTCTGCGCGAGTGCCCTCGACTTTGTCAAACGTCTCAGCGAGCAGCTCTTCCATATAGACGACCTCGGCGCCAGCGCCGCGAAGAAGGTCGGTAAACTGATCGTGCTCTTTCTGGGCATAGTCCAGATAGAACGCGTCGTGAATCCAAACGCGGTCGAAATCCTCCGCCTTCATGTTTACAAGATCCATACCGGGGCGATGGACGCACACCTTCTTGAGGGCGCCAATCTCGCTATGAACGTTCAGTCCTTTGTTCATCTCTATCCTTCTTTCTCACAACTTGTATGTGGGGTTTTGCATTTACGGCAGGGGGATAAGACCCGAAACCGCAGTGAATGCCATGCAGATAACGCTTACGACCAGGAAGAATTTCCAAGCGACCTTCCACCACTGGCCAAGCGGAATCTTACAGACGCCAAGACCTGTCTCTTATACACATCTGACGCTGCCGACGATAA
>USBX01000250.1 GCA_900552995.1 uncultured Collinsella sp. | reverse complement strand
GGCAACGGCGACGCGGCAGCGGGCCACGACATCGGCCACGCTCGTGCCCTCGAGCATACGGAAATTGATATTGGCCCACATATCCTGCGGCATTACGTTGGCGCCGGTGCTGCCACCCTCGACCTGCGTGGGCGCGCAGGTGGTGGTCACGAGCGGATAGAGCTTCTTGCTGGCGAGGCAATCGCGGACAATGGCGCCCCCGTTGGCGGCAATTTCATCGGCCGTGTAGAGCCCCAACTCGACGAGTTGGGCGGCAAGCAAGTCGGTCACGCGCGTCGGCCACTCGATATTGCAGATTGCGGCGATAGCGCGGCTCAGCACCTCGAGCGATGTGCCGCCGTAGGGGTTGGAAGAATGTCCGCCCGCGCTCTTTGTCTTGAGCACAATGTCGGCATAACCTTTCTCAGCCAGGTCGGCGTGCATGAGCCAACCCCCGCCCGCGCTGTACTCGGCAGCCGGAACGATGCGATAGTCGCCCTCGTCGATCAGGTACTCAAGCTCAATGCCGCGCTCCTCGAGCGCGCGGCCGATGGCGCCTGCGCCGCACTGCGTAGTCTCCTCGTCCTGGCCAAAGGCCAGGAGCAGCGTGCGCTCGTGCTGCCAACCGTGCGCCAACGCATACTCAACCGCCTCGAGAATGCCTGCGACCTGGTCTTTCATGTCGATAGCGCCGCGACCCCAAATGTAGGCGTCGTCCACATGTCCGCTAAAGGGGGCATGCGTCCAGTCGTCCTCGGTACCCGGCACCACGGGGACCACGTCCATGTGGCCCATGAGCATAACGGGCTTGAGAGTAGGGTCGGAGCCGCCAAGCGTCACCAGCAGCGAATGGTCGATAAACTCGACCTCGCCCGCCGCGAACACGCGCGGCCACGCCTGCTGCATGTACGCGCGCAGGTCGTCGAAGGGCTGCCAGTCCACCGCCTCGGCATCCATGCTCGAGATGGTTGGAAACGACAGCACGCGGCCCAAGCGCTCGCACGCGCCGGCCTCGTCTATATCGGCAAAATCGTCCTCATGCGCAAAGAAGCGCCAAACCTCGGCCATGACATCCTTTCGATTGTGACGACAAAGGCCGCCCCACGGGAGCGGCCCTGCAACGTAAGCGTTTGCGATCGGTTATTTGTCCTCGAGATAACGCGAGAGGAACTCGCGAGTGCGCTGGTGTTTGGGGCTGCCGAAGAGCTCGGCCGGCGCGGCGTCCTCGAGCACCACGCCCTTGTCCATAAAGACCACGCGGTCGGACACCGTGCGGGCAAAGGCCATCTCGTGCGTGACGACGACCATGGTCATGCCGTCGGCCGCGAGCTTGCGCATGACCTCGAGCACCTCTCCCACGATCTCGGGGTCGAGTGCCGAAGTCGGCTCGTCAAACAGCATGATCTGCGGATTCATGCACAGGGCACGGGCGATGGCCACGCGCTGTTTTTGACCGCCCGAAAGCCTGCCCACGGCGGCGTGCGCAAACTTCTCGAGCCCCACGCTCGCCAGATGCCCCATCGCGACCTTTTCGGCCTCGGCCTTACCCATCTTTTTGAGCGTGACGGGCGCGAGCGTGCAGTTGTCGAGCACGTCCATGTTGTTGAACAGGTTGAAGCCCTGGAACACCATGCCGATGTCCTCGCGCAGCTTGTTGATGTTGCAGCGCTCGGCCGTGAGGTCCTGGCCGTGGAACCAGATGTGGCCCGCGTCCGGGGTCTCGAGCAGGTTGAGGCAGCGCAGGAAGGTCGACTTGCCCGAGCCCGAGGCGCCGATAATGGTGACGACCTCGCCTGATTTAACGGACAGGTCGATGCCCTTGAGCACCTCGAGCGAGCCGAAGCTTTTGCGCAGGCCCTCGACGCGGATGAGCGGCTCATTGGTCTGTGCGGCGGCCGCAACGCCGGTAATGGCGGTATTTGCCATGATGATTCTCCTCGTCTTGAGCCTAGTTGGAGCTGGGCAGCGTTGCCGGAGCCTCGGCGCCGAGCTTTTTGCCGAAGGCCTCGAGCAGGCGGCTCGCCACGAGCGTCAGGATCAGGTAGACCACGAGCGCCACGCAGTAGACCTCCATCTGGCGGTAGTACACGCCGGCGACGGTGGTGGTGGCGTACATGAGGTCGAACACGCCGATGACCGAGAGCACCGACGAATCCTTGATGTTGATGATGAGCTCGTTGGTGAGCGCCGGAATAGCGTTTTTAATACCCTGGGGGAACACGACTTTGCGCATAGCCTGCCACTGCGACAGGCCCAGCGAGCGCGCTGCCTCGGCCTGGCCGGGATCGATGGACTCGATGCCGCCGCGCAGGACCTCCATCATGTAGGCGGTGGAGTTGAGCGAGATGGTGACGAGGCCGGCGGTGAAGGTACTCCAGATCTGGTTGGCCTGGGCGGTCTCGAAGCCCATGCCGCGCAGAACGGTAAAGCCCGCGTAATAGATGAGCAGGCCCTGGACCATCATGGGCGTGCCGCGCACGACGGTGGAGTAGACGGTCGCAAAGCCTGTCTCTTATACACATCTCCGAGCCCACGAGACACTCGCTAATCTCG
>USBX01000249.1 GCA_900552995.1 uncultured Collinsella sp. | reverse complement strand
GAGATTAGCGAGTGTCTCGTGGGCTCGGAGATGTGTATAAGAGACAGCTCTTGGATACGCCCAGGATGTCATAGAAGGTTTTGCCTGCAGCCATCGTAGCTCCTCTCCTGTTACGTCCGCCGCCCATGCAGACGACGGCTCATGCTGTCATATGGCACTAGGCCAGAAAGGGCCCCGGGTGTTGCCCCGGGGCCCTTCTCAATTACTCCTCGGTGCTCTCGGCCGCGTCGGCCGTAGCATCCTCGGGTGCCGCTTCGGGCTCCGGTGCGGGGCGCTTCTCGCCGCCGTAGGTCACCGTCACCATCGCGGAACGCAGAATACGATCCGCCATGCGGTAGCCCTTCTGGTATACGTCGTTGACGGTCTCGTCATACTGCGATGCGTCCTCGACGCGACCCACAGCCTGGTGCTCGAGCGGATCGAACGCCTCGCCCTTGGGGTCGATGGGCTCAACGCCCTCATGCGCAAACACGTCGAGCAGCTTGGCATGTACCGCGTCAACGCCATCGACGAACTGCTTAAAGTCGTCGGAAAGCTCTTGACTGCGGGCATGGTCGATCGCGCGCTCGATATCGTCAATCACCGGCAACAGCGCGGTGACAAGCTTCTCGGTCGCGCGCTCGCGCTCGGCAATGCGCTCGTTGGCGGTGCGGCGACGGAAGTTCTCCCAGTCGGCCTGCAGACGGGCGGTACGCTCGGTGGCGTCCTTTGCCTTGTCCTCGGCGGCCTTCTGAGCCTCTGCCGCAGCATCGAGCTCATTGCGCACGTCGGCAAGCTCTTTCTGAGCCTGCTCGAACTTGAGCTTAAAGTCGTTGTCGGCGGCTTCTTCACCGGCGCGGATAGCGGCTTCCACCATCTCGTCCTCGGTCATCGTCGCCTCCTTGTTGGAATCCTCTACCTGGTTCTCGGCAGCCTCGGCGGCCGGGGCCTCGTTGACCTCGGTATCGTCTGCGGCCTCTACGGGAATCTTCACGTCCTTCTCCTCAGAGTCAACGGGGGCGGCGCCAGCGGCAGCCGCCTCCGTGCGAGCTTTACGGGCGGACATGATTACTTGTCCTCGTCGTCCACAACCTCGTAGTCGGCGTCGACAACGTCATCGTCGGCAGACTGGGCGCCGGCGGCACCGTCGGTCTGCTGCTGAGCGTCGGCGTAGACAACCTGGGCCAGCTCGTAGGCCACGGACTGCAGGGACTCGCCGGCGGCCTTGATGGCCTCGACGTCAGAGCCCTCGAGCGCCTTCTTGGCGTCGGCGATAGCGGCCTCGGCCTTGGACTTCACATCGGCGGAAACCTTGTCGCCCAGCTCGTTGAGGGTCTGCTCGGTGGAGTAGCACAGGCTGTCGGTCTGGTTGCGGACCTCGACCTCTTCCTTCTGCTTCTTGTCCTCCTCGGCATGAGCCTCGGCGTCCTTGACCATACGATCGACTTCGTCGTCGGACAGAGCGGTGGAGCCGGAAATGGTGATCTGCTGCTCCTTGCCGGTGCCCTTGTCCTTAGCGGAGACCTTGACGATGCCGTTGGCGTCGATGTCGAAGGTGACCTCGATCTGCGGCACGCCGCGGCGGGCAGCCGGGATACCGGTCAGCTGGAACTTACCGAGCGACTTGTTGTCGCGGGCAAGCTCGCGCTCGCCCTGGAGCACGTTGATCTCGACGCTGGTCTGGTTGTCGGCAGCGGTGGAGTAGACCTCGGTCTTGGAGGTCGGGATCGTGGTGTTGCGGTCGATCATCTTGGTCATGATGCCGCCCATGGTCTCGACGCCCAGCGACAGCGGGGTAACGTCGAGCAGCAGGATGCCCTCGACGTCGCCGGTGAGCACGCCGCCCTGGACGGCAGCGCCGTCGGCAACGACCTCGTCGGGGTTCACGGACATGTTGGGCTGCTTGCCGGTCATAGTCTTGACGAGCTCCTGGACGGCGGGCATACGGGTGGAGCCGCCGACGAGGATGACCTCGGTCAGATCGGAGAGCTTAAGCTTGGCGTCGCGCAGGGCGTTGGTGACAGGCTGCTTGCAGCGCTCGAGCAGGTCACGGGTAATCTTCTCGAACTCGGCGCGGGTCAGCGTGTAGTTGAGGTGCAGCGGGCCGGACTGGTTCATGGTAATGAACGGCAGGTTGATGGTGGTCTGCTGGGCGGCGGAGAGCTCCTTCTTGGCGTTCTCGGCGGCCTCCTTCAGACGCTGCAGGGCCATGGGGTCCTGACGCAGGTCGACACCGTTCTCCTGCTGGAACTTATCAGCCATCCAGTCGATGACGCGCTGATCCCAGTCGTCGCCGCCCAGGTGGTTGTCGCCCGAGGTGGACAGAACCTCAAACACGCCGTCGGCGAGGTCGAGGATGGAGACGTCGAAGGTGCCACCGCCCAGGTCGAAGACCAGGATGCGCTGGTCGGTGCCCTGCTTGTCCAGGCCATAGGCCAGAGCAGCAGCGGTCGGCTCGTTGACGATACGCTTGACGTTGAGGCCGGCGATCTTACCGGCATCCTTGGTGGCCTGACGCCTGTCTCTTATACACATCTCCGAGCCCACGAGACACTCGC
>USBX01000248.1 GCA_900552995.1 uncultured Collinsella sp. | reverse complement strand
CGAGATTAGCGAGTGTCTCGTGGGCTCGGAGATGTGTATAAGAGACAGGCCATGATGTTCCTGCAGAAGGTTGCCGATCCCGCCGCTACCCTCAAGGCCCTCGACGAGCGCAACACCGCCCGTTGGTTCCAGGCCTAAAGCCGCGCTGAGGTAAGCCATGTAAAGGGGGCGCTCTGCCAACCGGCGGGGTGCCCCTTTTTGCATCGCGGGCGTGCGGGATAAGCGCTTTCGATGTAGATGCCCCGCGACGCGAGTTATGGGTACGATGGTTTCAGGGGAGGTATCGCCATGAAACTTGGTTGCGTGATTATGGCTTCGGGCGAGGGCAAGCGATTTGGCTCTAACAAGATGCTTGCCGATATCTATGGCGAGCCGCTGATTGCCCGGGCCATCGATTCGGTTCCCCGGGGCTTTGACGTCGTGGTTTCGACGCGTTGGCCCGAGGTCGCTCAGATTTGCGAGGACAAGCATTGCCCGTGCGTTCTGCACGATGGCGAGCTGCGCAGCGAAAGCGTCCGTGCGGGCCTTTCGTGGGGAGTCGAACGCAACTGGAAAGGTTGCCTCTTTTTGCCGGGCGACCAGCCGCTTGTGAGCACGGACTAGTTTGAGGCCATGGTTCGCGCGTTTGACGAGCGTGGCCGCAAGCATCCGGTGCGCCTTGCGTGCAACGGTGAGCCTTCGAGCCCGGTGATCTTTCCGGCGGAACTGTTCGATGCACTTATGTGTCTTGAGGGTAAGGACGGTGGCGGTTCGATCCTCAAGGACCGTATCGACGTGGTGCTGGTCGATGCGCGTGCTTACGAACTGTGGGACGTCGATACCGTCAAGGGACAGCGACGCATAACGGAGCATATCGCCGCCTGCTCGTATTTTGATCGCGTGGCCAACTGCATCAATCAATAAGGAGCAATTATGATCATCATCAAAAACGGCGCGCTCGTGACGCCACAGGGGCTTCGCCGCGCCGATCTTGCCATGGATGGCGATAAGATCGTGCGGATCGCCGCGGCAATTGAGCCGGCCGAGGGCGATACCGTCGAGGATGCCGCGGGCTGCTGGGTGTTTCCCGGCTTTATCGACGGCCACACGCACATGCAGTGCTGGACCGGCATGGATTGGACAGCCGATAGCTTTGAGACCGGCACGCGCGCGGCTGCCTGCGGTGGCACGACGACCATTGTGGATTACGCCACGGCCGATCGCGGCGTGACCATGCCCGATGCCTTGGCCGAGTGGCATCGCCGCGCCGAAGGAACCTGCACGGCCAACTACGCCTTTCATATGGCACTCGCCGAGTGGAACGAGCGCAACCGTGCCGATCTCTCGGCCATGCGCGAGGCGGGCGTATCGTCGTTTAAGACCTACTTTGCCTACGACCATCTGCGCCTGGACGATGCCGAGACGCTCGAGGTGCTGGAGGAGCTCAAGCGTATTGGCGGCATACTGTGCGTGCATTGCGAGAACGGTACGCTGGTGAATGAGCTGCAGAAGCGCGTGTTTGAGCAGGGTGTCCACGGGCCCGAGGGCCATGCGCTCAGCCGTCCGGATGTATGCGAGGCCGAGGCCGTGAGCCGTCTGCTATATCTGGCGCACTTGGCCGGCGACGCACCGGTCAACGTGGTGCACCTTTCGACCAAGCTGGGGCTTGAGGCTATCCGTGCCGCCAAGGCGCGCGGGCAGAAGAACATCTATGTCGAGACCTGCCCTCAGTATCTGATGCTCGACGATACGTGCTACTTGGAGCAGGGCGAGGACGGCTTTGCGGGTGCCAAGTACGTGATGAGCCCGCCGTTGCGCCATGCAGGCGACCGTGCGGCACTGCGCGAGGCGCTTGTGGCCGGCGAGATCGATACCATCGCCACCGACCACTGCAGCTTTAACCTGCACGGGCAAAAGGACCGCGGACGCGACGACTTCCGCGCGATTCCCAACGGCGGGCCCGGCGTGGAGCATCGCCCCGTCGCGATCGCTACGAGCTTTGAGGGACAGCTGGGCCCCGAGGATCTGTGCCGCTTGATGAGCGAGAACCCGGCGCGCGTCTTTGGCATGTATCCGCGCAAGGGCTGTCTTGCCGAGGGCTCCGATGCCGACGTGTGCGTGTGGGATCCCAAGGCGCGCTGGACGATCAGCGCCGCGACGCAGCATCAGGCTGTGGACTATACGCCGCTCGAGGGCTTTGAGGCGCACGGCCGCGCCAAGGCTGTGTTTGTGAACGGCGTACTGGCTGCGCGCGACGGCGAGCCCACCGGAGCCCAGCCCGGTCGCTACGTCCCCCGCTAGCAAGAAGGCCGCCGGGGTAGCTAATTTGGGACGGGGCTCTTTTAGCTACCCCTGGAGGCTGATGGCGATGAGGGGGCGGCCGAGGGCTGTCTCGAAGCGATCTGCCATCGTTGGGTCGGCAAGCGTGTCGATTTGGTTGAGCATGATGCGGGCATTATTGAGGTTCAGCATCCGCAGCTCGGCATTGAGCACCATGGCGACGTGCTCTGGGGTGGCAGCGTCGGTGGGCTTGCAGCCGCAGCGCTCGCAGAAGAGCTCGGG
>USBX01000247.1 GCA_900552995.1 uncultured Collinsella sp. | reverse complement strand
GCGGCGTGACGCTCAACATCACCGGCGACGCCACCTGCACCCTGTTCATCTCCCGCCTCGAGCGCGAGAAGGCCGCCAAGAAGGCTGTCAAGGCAGAGGCCGAGGCTGTTGCCGAGGCTCCCGTCGCCGAGTAGATTACACTCGTAACGAAAGAGTAGGTATACACAATGGCACACAAAAAAGGACTCGGTTCCTCCCGTAATGGCCGTGACTCCCGCGGTCAGCGCCTTGGCACGAAGCGCTTCGCCGGCCAGACGGTAACCACGGGCACGATTCTCGTCCGTCAGCACGGCACGCACATCCACCCGGGTGAGAACGTTGGCCGTGGCAAGGACGACACGCTGTTCGCGCTGGTCGACGGTACCGTTGAGTTCCACAAGGGTATCAAGCACAGGGTCAGCGTACGCCCGCTCGCGAACGCGTAATTCACCCTTCATAGAGCACATATGTGGGAGGCACTTGAGTTTTAGGATTCAAGGGTCTCCCTCTTTTTTGTAGGAGGCGATTCTGTTGTCACAGTTCACCGATATCAGCCGAATTAACGTTTGTGGCGGCGACGGCGGAGCCGGATGCATGTCGTTTAGGCGCGAGGCATTTGTCCCCAAGGGCGGCCCCGATGGCGGCGACGGCGGTCGTGGCGGCAATGTCGTCATCCAGGCCGATGCTCAGCTGTCTTCGCTGATCGATTACCGCTTTAAGCATCACTTCCGCGCCGAGCGCGGCACGCACGGGCAGGGTGCCCGTCGTAACGGTAAGAGCGGCGAGGACCTGATTCTTAAGGTTCCCATGGGTACCGTGGTGCGCGAGCTCGACCCCGAGACGCAGACCCCGATGTTCGAGATTGCCGACCTGGTGCACGACGGCGAGCGCGTCGTCGTGGCGCCCGGCGGTGCCGGTGGTCTGGGCAATACGCACTTTGTGACGTCCGTGCGCCGCGCGCCCGCGTTCGCCCAGCTGGGCGAGCCGGCCGAGGAGCACTGGATTGAGCTCGAGATGAAGCTCATGGCCGATGCCGCGCTCGTGGGTTTCCCCTCGGTGGGCAAATCCTCGCTTATCGCGCGCATGAGTGCCGCCCGACCCAAGATTGCCGACTATCCGTTTACCACGCTCGTGCCCAACCTGGGCATGGTGTGTGCCGGCGAGTACTCCTATGTCGTTGCCGACGTCCCCGGCCTTATCGAGGGCGCGAGCGAGGGCAAGGGCCTGGGCCATCAGTTCCTGCGCCACATCGAGCGCACGGCACTCATCATGCACGTCGTCGATATGACGGGCGGTTTTGAGGATCGCGATCCGGTCGAGGACTATCGCATCATCAACCGTGAGCTCGAGCAGTATGGCGCCGAGCTTTCGGAGCGCCCGCAGATCGTCGTCGCCAACAAGTGCGATGCGCCGGGTACGGCTGACAAGATTGCCGACCTCAAACGCGCTGCGCTCGACGATGGACATATGTTCTTTGCCGTGTCTGCCGTGACGGGCGCCGGCCTCAACACACTCATGCTTGCCGTGGGCGAGCAAGTGGCTAAGCTGCGCGCCGAGTTGGCTGTCTCCGATGAGCCGGTCGATCTGCGCGACGATGAGTGGGAGCGCCGCCGCCTGCAGCGTGAGAAGCGTTTCCGTATTGTTCAGGAAGAGCCCCATGCCTTTCGCGTGGTCGGTCGCGCCATCGAGCGCATGGTCATCCAGACCGACTGGGAAAACGAGGAAGCCGTTATCTACTTGCAGCACAAGTTTGCGCGCATGGGTGTTGACGACGCGCTCGAGAAGGCCGGCTGCCGTGCGGGCGACGAGGTCCGCATTTGCCAGCGCGCCTTTGACTTTGAGGGCGCCGAGGACTTCTCGGAGTACGAGGAGGAGCTTGAGGACGAAGGCGTTGAGGTTATTGACGTAGCCGATGCTGCGGACGAGGGTGTTGAGATTGTCGATGCGGCAGAAGTCGCGGACGATGTCGAGACCTCGGAGGGCGAGTAGGCCATGTCGCTGCGCGGTGGAATCGGATTGCCTGAGCTGCCTATCAAGGATGGGCAGGAGTTTCGGCTTGGCATTATGGGTGGAACCTTCGACCCGATTCATTACGGTCACTTGGTTACCGCCGAGCAGGCGCGCGAGTCGCTCGACTTGGATGCCGTGCTCTTTATGCCGGCCGGCTCTCCCGCCTTTAAGCTCGACAAACCGGTGACGCCTGCTGAGGATCGCTATGCCATGACGGTCCTCGCCACCGCTGCGAATCCGGCTTTTTTGGCGAGCCGTTTCGAGATCGATCGTCCAGGCGTGACCTATACGGCCGATACGCTTCATGCCCTTCGCGACTTTTACCCGCCTCTGGTAAAGCTTTACTTTATTACGGGTGCCGACGCGATTATCGATATTGTGACCTGGCACAATGCTGGTGAGATTGCCGAACTGGCAACCTTTATTGCTGCGACACGTCCCGGCTTTGACATCGATACTGCTCGCGCGCGAATCAAAGAGTCGGGCCTGCCGTTTGACGTGCGCTATATCTGTCTCTTATACACATCTCCGAGCCCACGAGACACTCGCTAATCTCG
>USBX01000246.1 GCA_900552995.1 uncultured Collinsella sp. | reverse complement strand
TCGGAGATGTGTATAAGAGACAGGCGCAAAGCCCAGCAGCGTGGGGAGCGTGCCCGCAAGATTCGCGAAAGGAATGAACGCTAATGGCCGACATCCATATCCTTGTTGCCGACGATGCCGCTGGTCAGCGTCTTGACGCCTACCTGGGCGCCAATGACGGCTGCCCCACGCGTTCTGCCTGCGCGCATCTGATTGAGGGCGGTGCCGTTTGTGTCAATGGCGAGACCTGCCTGTCTAAAAAGTACGCCGTGCGAGCCGGCGACCGTATTTCGGTCGATTTGCCCGAGCCGCACGATCCCACCGATGTGATTCCCGAGGCCATCCCGCTCGACATTCGCTATGAGGACGACTATCTCATTGTGCTCTCCAAGCAGCGCGGGCTGGTGTGCCATCCCGCCCACGGCCACGAGAGCGGCACGCTTGCGAACGCCTTGGTCTACCACTGCGGTATCGATCATCTTGGTACCGTGCAGGGTGAGGACCGCCCCGGCATCGTGCATCGCCTGGATCGCGATACCTCGGGCCTCATGCTTGCGGCAAAGGACGACGACACGCAACGCGCGCTTCAAAATCTCATTCGCACGCGTACGCTCGACCGCCGCTATATCACGCTTGTCCACGGGCACATCGCCATGGACGAGGGCACCATCAATACCGGTATTGCCCGATCGACGCGCGACCGTGTCAAGATGGCGGTTTCTGACGATCCTTTCGCCCGCCAGGCCATTACGACCTTTAAGGTCCTCGAGCGCTTCGATTCCATGCGTTTTGACGACGGCTATACGCTCGTTGAGTGCCATCTGTTTACCGGTCGCACGCACCAGATTCGCGTGCATATGCGTCATATCAACCACGCCTGCGTGGGCGATCCACTCTACGGCAAGTGCGATGCGCGCGCCGACCAGGGCCTGACCAGGCAGTTCCTTCATTCCTGGCGCGTGGCGTTCGACCATCCCGTGACGGGGGAGCGCATTGAGTGCCGCGACGAGTTGCCGTGGGATCTCGCTGCGGTTCTCGACGATCTGGCTCCGCGCTCGCTCGGTCGCACGGCCGTTGGAGATGAAATCGTTCCGCAGCTCGGTCTTCTCGAAGCCTAGCCAGTATTAGGTGGTTTCTTGAACTCGGTAAGCCTGCGGTAAGATATACGATTGTTTACGTTACGCGTTGCTGGGAGCCTGCATGCTCGCCTTTTTACAAACCAACACACCCATCGTGATCTTCAACCAGATTGTCGTCACGCTGCTCACGGTCTGCTTTCTGTACCAGGTGGTCTTCTTTGTCATTGGCGCTCTTCGTGGCGAGGTCGCGCCTCCCAAGGCCAAAAAACTCCATCGCTATGCCTTTTTTATTGCGGCGCATAATGAGGAGGCCGTGATCGCCAACCTCGTTCGCTCCATCAAGGACCAGGATTATCCGTCCGAGCTCATCGAGGTTTTCGTGGTCGCCGATGCCTGCACCGACAACACGGCGCAGCTCGCGCGCGAGGCCGGTGCCATTGTTTACGAGCGCAATGACCTGGCCCGCAAGGGCAAGAGCTGGGTCATGGACTTTGGCTTCGACCGCATTCTCAACGAGTATCCCGACACGTTTGAGGGCTACTTTATCTTCGATGCCGATAACGTTATCTCCCGCGATTACGTTTCCAAGATGAATGATGCCTTTGACCAGGGCTTCCATGTGGTCACGAGCTATCGCAATTCCAAGAACTTCGGCAGCTCGTGGATCTCGGCAGCTAATGCCACGTGGTATCTACGCGAGGCGCGCTTCCTCAACAACGCGCGTAATATCTGCAAGACGTCCTGCGCTGTTTCGGGTTCGGGTTACCTTATCTCGTCAAGCGTTATCGAGGGCATGCACGGTTGGCAGTTCCACACGCTGACCGAGGACATTCAGTTCACTACGTTCTGCGCTATTCACGGTATTCGCATTGGCTATGCGCCGGCGGAGTTCTTTGACGAGCAACCCGTGACGTTCAAGGCATCCTGGAAGCAGCGTATGCGCTGGACCAAGGGCTTTTACCAGGTGTTCTTTACCTACGGTAAGCATCTGGTCAAGTCGACGTTCCGCTATCATCGCTTTGCCGCCTACGACATGTTCATGACGATCGCCCCGGGTATGCTGCTATCGCTGATCTCGATGCTCGCTAATGCGACGTTCTTGATTGTGGGTGGCCTTTCGCATGGTTTCTTGGCTACCGAAGTCGAGATGCAGGCGTGCGCCGCTTCGCTCATTATGACCTTCGCCATGATGTATCAGACCTTCTTTATCCTGGCGCTGCTCACGACTATCTTTGAGTACAAGCACATTCACTGCGCGCAAAAGTGGCGTTTGGTAACCAACCTGTTTACCTTCCCGATCTTTATGTTCAGCTATATCCCCATCACGGTGGCCGCGCTGTTCCTGAAGGTCGACTGGGTGCCGACGCAGCACGCCGTCAACGTTACCCTTGACGAGGTCATGCAAGGCGCCAAATAACCACCACCAAAACCACCGCAAAGGGGACAGGCACCTTTGTGGTGGTTTTTGTTTTAGGCCGAGGGGAAGGCCT
>USBX01000245.1 GCA_900552995.1 uncultured Collinsella sp. | reverse complement strand
ACTTGGATGATGCTGAGGTTCCTGGGGGCATGCAGCTGACGCTGGCAGATGACGGATCGGGCGCCTTGGTACTCTCGGGCGTGCCTGCGGCTACGGGTGTGCATAGCTTCAAGATTGGGTGCACTGATGACCTGGGCAACAAGTGCGATGCGCACTTCGCGCTGCTCGTGAAGGCGAAGGAAGCCCCGCTTACATTTGAGGGCCAGACCTTTACCTACAACGCGACGGCGCAGGCCCCGGAGCTTTCGGGCGTGCCCGAGGGTTGCGAGGACGATGTCAAACTGACCTATGTTGGCACGGGCGACACACATTACTCTTCGGATCAGGCGCCGGTGGATGCCAGCACGTATCGTGCGGTGGTGACGCTCGACGCCAAGGGATATGTCGGTAATGCCTCCTGTGACTTCACGATCGAGAAGGCCCCGGTCGATATTTCGATCGAGACGTCTGATGTGACATACGATGGCGCACGACACGGTGCGGCGGTTGCGGTTGCCGGCCTTGATGCGTCTGGCTATTCCGTTGCCTATTGCGGTATAGATGGAACGTCCTATGGTCCGACGGCGCTGGAGCCGTGCGACAGCGGTAACTACCGCGTCACGGTTAAGGTGACTGACCCCAACTATCAGGGTAAAGAGTCCGCCGAGTTCTCGATTACAAAGGCGAGCCAGGTCATTACGGGGACGACGAGCTATTCGGGAGTGTACGGTGGAGACCCCATTGTGTTTAACAACGTTGCCCAGACTCCCGTGACTTTTGAGCTGGTCGATTCCGATGACGATAGGGGCCCGGTTTCGATTAAGGGACGCTGCGCGACGGTGAAGGCTGCCGGTGCGGCACGTGTTGTCGCCCATGCCAAGGCGTCTCGAAACTATCTTGCCGCCGAGGACGTCGAGTTGACGGTTTCCGTTGCACCTGCCCAGTTGCTGGTGAAGGTCGACGATGCCGAGCGCTTTGAGGGCCAGGAAAATCCCGAGTTTACCTCCAGCTTGGTGAGCCGTTGCGACACCTCGGACGTTAAGGTTACGTACTTCTGCTCGGCGAATAAGAAATCGCCGGCGGGTGAGTACCAGATCGACGCGGCGGTTGCCGATCCGAACTTTGATGTCGCGGTCGACCCCGGCACGCTGACGGTCAAGAAGAAGCCCGAGCACTACAAGGTGACGGCGAAGGCAGTCAACGGTTCGGTCGACAATGCTTCGGTTTCGGTTGTTGAGGGCGGGGACGCGATCCTCTTGGCGACGCCCGACGAGGGCTGCTACCTCGAGCGCGTGACGGTTGCGCAGGCAGGCTCGGATGCGACCATTGACCTCGACATTTCTGATTACAAGGGCGGGGCGTACAAGGTCACGCTGAGCGATGTCGCCGCATCGCAGGAGGTCGCGTTCGAGTTTGCGAAGGCGGACGCCCCGCGTGTGGTCGCGCAGCCGCAGGACGTGAGCGTCCATGAGGGCGATTCGGCTGTGCTCTCGGTCGCGGCCGAGGCGGGCAAGAACGTCGCCGATCACGTGGCCTCGTCCACGGGTTGCGCTGCCGAGGTTGAGCTCTCCTACCAGTGGTTCCGCATGGTGAATGGCAAGGCCGTGGCGCTCGAGGGCGAGACGGGGGAGACGCTCTCGCTCGCGGACCTCGACGACGAGCTGGCCGGCGAGTATTTCTGCCGCATCACTCAGCGCTACCTTGGTACTGAGAAGCAGGCGGACAGTGATTGCGTCTCCGTCTCCGTCGTTGCCTGGGACACCCTTGTGTTTAACGGCGACCTGCTGCCGGCAGCGAGCGCCCACAGCACGTACATCGCCACGATTGCCGGGGCCGCGGGCGGCAAGGCTCCGTATGAGTACGCATGGGATGAGACGAAGCTCCCCGACGGGCTCAATCTCTCCCGTACTTCGGGCGGTCTGACGCTCTCTGGTGTTCCGTCCAAGACGGGCGTTTCCGCCTTCGATATTACGTGCACGGATGCCCGTGGCGAGGCCATGACCGCCCGCTTTGCGCTCGCTGTCCAGGCAAAGCGCGTAAAGCTTACGTTTACGGATGGCGACTTTACCTTTAATGGCGCGTCGCAGGCCCCCGAAGTTTCCGGTGCTCCCAAGGTCTGCAAGGGTGACCTGAAGGTCTGGTACTACGGATGCGGAAGTACGCAATATTTCTCGACGGATGCCCCGACCGATGCCGGCACATACCGCGCTGTCGCCACGCTGCGCAGCCACGGCTACATCGGTGCCGCTGCCTGCGAGTTCGAGATCGCTCCGGCAAAGCTCAAGGTGAAGGTTGACGACGCCGAGCGCTTCGAGGGAGAGGCGAACCCAGCGTTTACCTCGAGCCTGGAGAGTGCGGTTGACACTTCGGGTGTGAAGGTCGAGTACTCCTGCGATGCCGATGAGAGCTCTCCTGCTGGCAAGTACCGGATCGGCGCGACGGTCACCGATCCGAATTTCGATGTCGAGGTCGTGCCCGGAACGCTGACGGTGAAAAAGAAGCAGGAGCCCGTCGGTCCCGACCCGGTGGTTCCGGACCCGGACAATCCGGATAACCCCGACCCGGATAATCC
>USBX01000244.1 GCA_900552995.1 uncultured Collinsella sp. | reverse complement strand
CGAGATTAGCGAGTGTCTCGTGGGCTCGGAGATGTGTATAAGAGACAGCTGCCAACAGTCGAGCGACCTCGGGCGACGCGCACGCGATCTCGAGCGTGCACGGGTCGGTAAACGCGGGCGTGCGGCCCGTCCGGTTGCGCACGAACTCAAAAATGGATTGATTCGATAGAGATGCCGTTGATAGATAGGCGTTGTCCTCGTAAACATATATGTTGTTCTCGAGCATGACAGGGACGCCATCGGCAGTGCGCACGCGCTCAACGCAAATCAAGTCAGTTCCAACGGGAACACTAAAGAACTGTGCTTCGGTGGAATCCGCCGGCAGTATCTTTCTCGAAATGACACACGCCCCCGGTTCCATTCCGTTAACGCGGCATGCGTCCGAAAAACTCTGAACGTCATCCTTCTGGCGAATCTTGCGCTTGAGCTTGGGGGCATTGACAAACGTGCCTTTCCCCTGTCGCTTCGTTAGATAGCCCTGCTGGACGAGCTCCTCAATAGCACGTCGCACGGTAACGCGGCCAACTTTATAGCTCTCAGCCAATTCGAATTCGTTGGGTATCCGCGCGCCTGCCTTGTAGGCGCCGGAGTTGATTTCGTTTTTAATGATATCGATAACCTGTTGGTACAGCGGTATCGCTGCTTTACCGTCAGTTAGCCCTTCAGTCGGTGGCATATACCCTCTCCAAGCACGATTAAGTCTAAAGCGGGCTCAGGGGCATTCAACAAGCCCTTAAGCCCGCATTAGCTTAAAGTATGCTAGGTGTCGCACCAAAATGTTGGCTATTTACTCATCAGACCCGAAAAACGCGCAACTACCGCGCTCCTAAGAAAGCGTGAGCAGCTCCGGCAGCTGGTCGATAATCTTGTCCGCGGCATCCTGGCTAAAGCCAAAGCGCTCCTCGCGCTTGGCAATGACTGTCAGGCCGGCTCGCTTGCCGGCGGTGATGCCAGGCACCGAATCCTCAACGCAGCAGCAGCGATTCGCGGGCAGCCCCAGCAGGTCCAGCGCATGCAGGTAGATGTCGGGCTCGGGCTTGCTCTCCTTAAACTGCTCGCCGCTCACCACATACTCAAAGGCATCCGACAGCCCGCACGCATTGAGCACTTCCTCGATGCTATCCATGGGAGACGAGCTGGCAAGCGCCACGCGAACACCGCGGCGCGGCAGCTCTCGAATCGTATCCACGGCGCCTGGGTTAATCAAAGCCTGATAGTCGCGCGGACGCTTATGCGCCCACTCGTCCCAACGGGTCAACGCTTCCTCGCCAGTTAAATGCCCCTTACCGGCGCGCTCAAACCAATCGACCAGCATACGCAGGAAGAACTGATGCGAGGTACCGACCTGCCCATTCAACTCCTCTTGAGTCAGATTAAGCCCAAGCTCTTTGGCAAACGCGGCAGTCTCGCCCAGATAGTAATACTCGGTATCGACAATGACGCCGTCCATGTCAAAGATAACGGCGTCGAACGGAAACGCGGACACGGCACCCTCCCTAACAAAAAGGCGCCCGCAAGCGGACGCCCGAACCATGCACTATCGGCGATTCTAACCCAGCAGCTGGTCAAGTGCCACCGCAATGCCATCTTCGTTGTTGTTGGCGGTCACCATCTGCGCCACAGCCTTGACCTCGTCGACGGCGTTACCCATGGCAACACCGGTACCCGCCCACTCAATCATGGACTTGTCATTCTGGCCGTCGCCAAACGAAACGACCTCGCTGGCATCGATGCCAAGCTTGGGCAGGGCACCCTCGAGCGCGCGGGCCTTGTCGATACCGGGCGCCGTGTACTCAAAGTACCAGTCGGCCGTAAACATGCCCGAAAGCGTCTGCTTAAAGGGCGCATACATCTCCTCGTAATGCGCCTGCAGGTAGGCTGGATCGCCCGCCGTCAGCAGCTTATCCACGGGACAAGTGTCCACGACCTCATGCAAGCTCTCGACCTCACGGATCTTAAGGTCGCACGCATCGCGCTCGTATTTGACGATGTTTTTCTGCGAGCCGTCAGGCAGCGTGATCATGCAATGGTACGAGTCCTCGACGTGCAAATCGCGACCGAGCGAAATCATAGGAATCACGTCGAAATTGCGCAGATGATCAATCAGACGGTGCAGTTCGTCAGCCGGCATGGCCTGATCAAAAAGGACCTCATCGGTCTGAGCGTCGACCACGTGCGCGCCATTAAAGGCAACTAGCAGACCATCATGGTTTTGAAGGTCGAGCTCTTGCGCCAAGGCCTGCAGCCCCCATGCGGGACGGCCCGAAGCCAAAATGAGCTTAATGCCCGACTCCTGCGCCGCGAGCAGCTTCTCGCGCGTACGCGGGCTAATCACTTTCTGATCGTTGGTGAGCGTACCGTCGATATCCATTGCGATGGCCTTAATAGGCATATGTGCCTCCCTGTCATTGAGCAACCTTGTCTGAGTCATCATACAGAACACTTACTGCAGCTCTGTCTGCAACGGATAAAAAGCCATATTGTCCCGAACATGAACGGTACGTGGTCTGTCTCTTATACACATCTGACGCTGCCGACGATAAGGCTCGTGTAGAT
>USBX01000243.1 GCA_900552995.1 uncultured Collinsella sp. | reverse complement strand
GATAAAACCGACCAAAATAAACCTATCCCTATTTGGTAGGTCGAAGTGGATAAACCCTTTTCCCAACCGCCGAAGACACACGTAAACAGCATGTCCATGAGGGTATAATTTGCACCGTATGTCTGCACAACGCCTGTGCGCGTACGGTTTTACTCGGGCTACCGTCCATTTCCGTGGAGGCACGGTTCGGCGGCCCTAACAAGAGAGGGGTTCTATGTATAAGATCCTGGAGAAGACGCAGTTCTCGGAGAAGGTGTTCAAGTTCCGCATCGAGGCGCCCGCGATCGCCAAGCATGCGCACGCTGGACAGTTCCTCATGGTTCGCGCCAACGAGACGGGCGAGCGCGTCCCGTTTACCCTAGCTGGTTGGAACGGTGACGAGGGCTGGGTCGAGTTCATCTTCATGGTGATCGGCAAGACCACCGAGATGCTGTCCACCTACGAGGCCGGCGAGTCGCTGCGCGACGTCGTGGGCCCGCTGGGCGTTCCCACCGAGATGGCCGAGGGCCCCTGCGCCGTCATTGGCGGCGGCGTCGGCCTGGCAATTGCCTTCCCGGTCGCCAAGCACCTGGTCGAGACCGGCCACGAGGTGCACGCCATCATGGGCGCCCGCACCAAGGACCTCCTGCTCATGGAGGACCAGTTCCGCGAGCTCCTCGACGAGGACCACATCCACATCACCACTGACGACGGCTCCTACGGCGAGCAGGGCGTTGTCACCGCTCCGCTGGAGCGTCTGCTGCAGGACAAGGCCGTGAGCCAGGTCTTCTGCGTCGGCCCCGTTCCGATGATGAAGTTCTCGACCCTCACCGCCCAGAAGTACGACACCCCCATCACCGCGTCGCTCAACCCCATCATGGTTGACGGCACCGGTATGTGCGGCTGTTGCCGCGTCGAGGTGGGCGGCGTGACCAAGTTCGCTTGCGTCGACGGCCCCGACTTCGATGCCACCCTGGTCGACTGGGATGACCTTCGTGCCCGCCAGGCCGCTTACCGTTCCGAAGAGGGCGAGTCCCTCAAGGCCTATGAGGAAAAGAGCTGCGCATGCCACTAGTTAACGGTCGTTTCGTTGCCGATATGAAGTCGCCCCGCACCCCCGATAACGAGGAGCCGGCTGCCGAGCGCGCCTGCGACTTCCGCCCCGTCGACAAGGGCTTCACCGAGGAGATGGCGCTGGCCGAGGCCGAGCGCTGCCTCAACTGCAAGAAGCCGTTCTGTGTCGAGGGCTGCCCCGTCAACATCAACATCCCCCGCTTTATCGAGCAGATCCGCGAGAAGGACTTCGGCGGCGCTCTCGATACCATCCGTGAGGACTCCATGCTTCCCGCCATCTGCGGCCGCGTCTGCCCGCAGGAGAACCAGTGCGAGGGCAAGTGCATCCGTGGCAAGAAGTCCGAGCCCGTGGCCATCGGCCAGCTCGAGCGCTTCCTGGGTGACCGCCCCGAGCTCGCCTCCACGCCCAAGATGGCCCCCAAGAACGGCAAGAAGGTCGCCGTCGTCGGCTCCGGCCCGTCCGGCATCACCTGCGCCGGCGAGCTCGCCCGCAACGGCTTTGACGTCACCGTCTTCGAGGCCTTCTTCACCGGCGGCGGCGTGCTGGTCTACGGCATCCCCGAGTTCCGTCTGCCCAAGGCGGTCGTCAAGCGCGAGATTGACGGCCTGGAGGACATGGGCGTCAAGTTTGAGTACAACTCCGTCGTGGGCAACATGGCCACGGCCGAGGAGCTGTTCGAGCAGGGCTTCGACGCCATCTACGTGGCGACCGGCGCTGGCCTGCCCAAGTTCCTCAACGTCCCCGGCGAGAACCTGCCCAACGTCTTCTTCGCTAACGAGTACCTCACCCGCGTGAACCTGATGAAGGCCAACAAGTTCCCCGAGTACGACACCCCCACCAAGCACGGCAAGAACGTCGTCGTCTTTGGTGGCGGCAACGTGGCTATGGACGCCGTCCGTACCGCCAAGCGTCTGGGCGCCGAGCACGCCATCATCGCCTACCGTCGTACCGAGGACGAGATGCCCTGCCGTCGCGCCGAGCTGCACCATGCTAAGGCCGAGGGCGTCGAGGTTCTGCCGCTCGTCTCCCCGCTCGAGTTTGTCGCTGGCGAAGACGGCTCCGTGTGCGCCGTCAAGGTCCAGAAGATGGAGCTCGGCGAGCCTGACGAGTCCGGCCGTCGCCGCCCGGTGCCCATCGAGGGCGCCATCGAGGAGATCCCCTGCGACGTCGCTATCTCGGCTATCGGCACCAACGCCAACCCCTTCGCAAAGAAGATCGGCGGCAAGATGGAGCTCAACAAGTGGGGCTACATCGTTGCCGACGAGGAGACCGGCCAGACCACCGATCCCCGCATCTGGGCCGGCGGCGACATCGTCACCGGTGCCGCTACGGTCATTCTGGCGATGGGCGCCGGCAAGAAGGCCGCCGCTTCCATCACCAAGAGCCTGCTGGGCGAGTAATCACCTGCAGTGCTAGCCATCAAACGGCAAAGCCCCCGTCGAGCACACGCTGAACTGCCTCCCATTTCTTGGACACAAGAAATGGGAGGCCTTTTTATGGCTGG
>USBX01000242.1 GCA_900552995.1 uncultured Collinsella sp. | reverse complement strand
CGGCATACGAGATTAGCGAGTGTCTCGTGGGCTCGGAGATGTTTATAAGAGACAGCTGCGACGCTCTGGGTTACCCCGGCAAGTTCGAGGTTCTACTGGGCCAGCTCGTCAACCTGCTGCGTAACGGCAAGCCCGTCCGTATGTCCAAGCGCAAGGGCACCATGGTGACCCTTCAGGAGCTCGTCGACGAGGTTGGCTCCGATGCCGCTCGCTACACGCTCATCTCCAAGAGCTCCAACCAGATGGTCGACTTCGACATCGAGGCCGTTAAGAAGCGCGACAACTCCAACCCGGTCTATTACGTGCAGTATGCTCACGCCCGCGTGTGCTCCATCCTGCGCCGTGCAGCTGACGTTACGCCCGAGCAGGCTGACGAGATGGGCATGAAGGCCGTTGCCGCCAAGGCCATCGGTGAGAACGTCGATTACTCGCTGCTGACCGACCCGACCGAGCTCGCCCTTTCGCGCAAGCTCAACGAGCTCACCGACCTGATCGCCAGCTGTGCTCGCGATCGCGCCCCGTTCCGTCTGACCCACTTTGCCGAGGAACTCGCCGGCGACTTCCACAGCTTCTACGCTGCCTGTCAGGTGCTGCCGAGCGAGGGCCGTCCCGTCGACCCCGAGCTTTCGCGCGCCCGTCTGGCAGCTTGCGACGCTGTCCGCGTGACGCTCGCCCTGGTGCTTACCCTCGTTGGCGTTTCCGCGCCCGAGCAGATGTAATCTGCGGGTCATTTGACCGTGTAGGTTTGGTTTAACTGAGCCCTATAAGCCCGATCTCCTACGGAGGTCGGGCTTTTTTCGCAAACGCCGACGTATTGATGAATTTGGAACTGCTGGAAATACGAAACTATGCCGGTTTACTACGATGAATATGAGAAATTCCAACCACGCCAGCTTTTCGCAAAAAAGTGCAGGGCATCTACCTGCGGTTTTAGTTCAACAAGTTTCGGAGTGGTCGCGGTTGAGCGATTCATCGTAGTAAACCGCCATAGTTTTGGCGGAGGCAGTCAGATTTGTGGGTGGCAAACAAAGAGTGTCCCTTTTGACTAGTCGTTTAAGAACGTCCCCAATGACTAAGTTGCAGGTGGCGGCGGTTGTGTTACACTAACGCTGCGTAGTTGACGCAATCATCTCGATACAGATCAATGATGTCCGTCGTTTTGAACGGAACTAGACTGTTTAGCCGCCCTGAAGGTTTATGCAGGGAGCATGTGATCACAGGGCTTGAAAAGAAAGTTGAGCAAACACTGTGTCTGATCAACAGCAAGAAAACGAAATAACGACGACGCAGACCGCTCCCGCTGCACCGGTTGCGTCGGACCAGGTCGCGGCGCCCGCTCAAGCCTCGGCTCCTGAGACGCCTAAGGCTGCTTCGACGCCTATGCCTGTAGCGGCTGAGAAGGCCGTGCCTGCAACTGGTGAGGAGGCTGCTCCGGCAAAGCCCAAGCGCACGCGCCGCACGGCCAAGCCTGCCGCTGACGGCGAGGAGGTCACCAAGCCAAAGCGCCGTACCACGCGCACGACGCGCGCCAAGCTCACCGTTGCAGCTGACTCCTCGGCGCCGATTTCCGATGAGGTCGCGCAGGCACGTGCGTTGGCGCAGATTAGCGAGGCTCAGGTGGTGCGCGCCCGCCGTCGTGCTGCCGAGCGCGAGGCCGCGGCTCTGACCGAGCTTGCAGCTCCGTCTGTACTCGAGACCCCTGCCGCCACCGAGGTTCCTGCCGCCGACCAGCCGACCGAGAAGCTGGCACCTCGCACACGCCGTCGCACGGCTGCTAAGGCCGAGCAGGTTGCGGAACAGGTAGTCCCCGAGCCCACTGAGACTTCGGTCCGTTCCGCGGCAGGGGAGGGTGCATCGTCTGTTGAGCCCGCTGCGCCTGTCGAGGCCAGCGAAGTTCCCGTTGTCGATCCGGCTTTGCGCCCGCACCGTCGCGGTCGCAAGCCTAAGGCCTTTGTCGAGGCCGAGAAGGCCGCAGCCGCAGCCGCCGCCGCTCGGGATGCTGCGGCGACCGCCAAGTCCTCAACTGCTGCCGATGAACCCGTCCAGGATGCTACGACTTCCGAGGCCGTTTCTGCCGATGCCGAGCCCGCCGACGTCCGTCCCGGTCGCAGCCGTCGCACTGCTGCTAAGCGCACGTCCAAGGCTAAGGCTGCCAAGAAGGGTGCGTCCGAGGATTCCGCCGAGACGACCGCCGATGCATCGATTGATGCCGCCGAGCCCCAGGACGTCGAACAGCCTGCGTCCGAGAAGCCCAAGCGCGGTCGTAAGAAGTCCGCTAAGGCCAAGGCGTCCGAGCAGCAGGCTGATGTCGAAGCGCAGGTCGATTCCGGCGCCGAGGCCAATGACGCCGCTGCGGCCAATGCCGACGCCGCCGCAACCGATGGCGCCGCGCCCGCTGACGTCGATGACAACGCTCGCCCCAACCGTCGCCAGCACAAGCGCAACGAGGAGCGCAACGAGCGCAACAACGACCGTCGCAACCGCCAGCGCGATCGCAAGCAACGCAACAAGGAGCGCAACGCCGCCCCCACCGAGCCCACGCTTTCGCGCGAGGAACTCGCGGCCATGAAGGTCGCCGAAC
>USBX01000241.1 GCA_900552995.1 uncultured Collinsella sp. | reverse complement strand
TGTATAAGAGACAGCCACAGTCGCGCCTGCCGCACCGGAACCCGCCACGCAGACACCTGCCGCCGCGCCGGAGCCCAAGGGCACCGAGGTGACTGCTCCCATGGTGGGCGTCTTCTATGCTGCCCCTGCGCCGGGCGACGAGCCGTTTGTGCGCGTGGGCTCCAAGGTCAAGGCCGGCGAGACCCTCTGCATCATCGAGGCCATGAAGGTTCTCAACGAGGTGACGGCCGAGGCAGACGGTGAGGTGCTCGAGATCTGCGTGGCCGACGGCGACCTCGTGGAGTTTGACAGCTGCCTCATGAGGATCGGATAGGTGATATCCATGAACAAAGAAGAGCTCAAGAAGCTGTTACCGCATCGCGAGCCGATGCTTTTGCTCGACGAAGCCGAGCTGGTGGGCGACGAGGCCCACGGCAAGATCATGATTACGGGCGACGAGTACTTTTTGCAGGGACATTTTCCGGGAAACCCGGTCGTTCCCGGCGTGATTCAGTGCGAGATGCTCGCCCAGAACTGCTGCGTGCTGCTGATGGGCGATGAGGAGGCGCGCGGCGCGACGCCGTTCTACACGAGTCTGGACAAGGTGCGCTTTAAGCGTCCGGTGCGCCCGGGCGACACGGTTGATCTGGTGTGCACCATCACGCGTGCGCGCGGGCCGTTCCGCTTTGCGACGGGTACTGCGAGCGTCAACGGTGAGGTTTGCTGCCGCGCCGATATGTCTTTTGCACTCATGCACGAAAGTTAAGGAAGGCTCCATGTTCGACAAAGTGCTCATCGCCAACCGCGGCGAAGTCGCGGTCCGTGTTATCCGCGCGTGCCGCGATATGGGCATCAAGACCGTCGCCGTTTATTCCACGGCCGATGCGGACGCGCTACACGTGCAGCTTGCCGACGAGGCGTATTGCATCGGCGGCCCGCGTCTTGCCGAGAGCTACCTCAACGACGATGCCGTGCTCACCTGTGCCGTAAAGTCGGGAGCTAAGGCAATTCATCCCGGCTATGGCTTTTTCTCCGAGAAGGCGAGCT
Source organism: uncultured Collinsella sp. (assembly GCA_900552995.1). Taxonomy (GTDB): domain Bacteria; phylum Actinomycetota; class Coriobacteriia; order Coriobacteriales; family Coriobacteriaceae; genus Collinsella. The sequence goes on along the minus strand of USBX01000241.1, from coordinate 1,566 downwards.
TCGTGCGCGACTGCGACAAGTACGGTCTGGCGTTTGTTGGTCCCTCGGCCGAGGTCATCGACAGCATGGGCGACAAGGATGCCGCACGTAGAACGGCTGCCGCGGCGGGCGTGCCCATCGTGCCGGGCTGCGATTTGCTCAAAAGCCCCGAGGAGGCGACGGCCGAGGCCGAGCGCATTGGCTGCCCCGTGCTCATCAAGGCGCGTGCGGGCGGTGGCGGTCGCGGCATTCGCAAGGTCGAGCGCGTGGAAGATGCGGCAAAGGCGTTCATCGAGGCGCGTGCCGAGGGCGAGGCCGTTTTTGGCGACGGCGAGTGCTACATGGAGAAGTTCGTCGCGCCGGCGCACCACGTCGAGGTGCAGATTATGGCCGATAAGCAGGGCCATGTGTTTTCGCTCGGCGAGCGCGAGTGCTCGGTGCAGCGGCGCAACCAAAAGCTGATCGAGGAGAGCCCCGCGCCGTGCCTCGACGGACGCGATGATATTCGCGCGCGCATGCACAAGGCCGCGCGCGACCTGGCTCGTGCCGTTGGCTATGAGGGCGCCGGTACCATTGAGTTCCTGTATTCGGACGACGGCAATTTCTACTTTATGGAAATGAACACGCGCTTGCAGGTGGAGCATCCGGTTACAGAGTTTGTGACCGATACCGACTTGGTCAAGTGGCAGCTGCGCGTGGCAGCCGGCCAGCCTCTGCCCTTTGAGCAGGAGGACATGCCGGTGCGCAACCACGCCATGGAGTGCCGCATCAATGCCGAAACGCCGGACTTTCTGCCGTCGTGCGGAACGGTCACCGCGTTGCGTGTGCCGGGTGGCCCGCTCGTGCGCTGGGATTCCGCCATGTTTACCGGTGCGAAAGTTCCGCCGTACTACGACTCCATGCTCGGCAAGCTCATCGTGTGTGCGCCCACGCGTGACGGTGCCATTCGCAAGATGCGCTCGGCCCTAGGCGAGCTCGTGATTGAGGGCGTGAGCGAAAACAGCGAGCTTCAGCTCGACGTGCTGGCAAACGACGAGTTCTTGTCGGGCATGTATCACACCGATCTGATGGGGCATCTCTATGCTGATGAATAGGAAAGCGAAGACGGTCAACGTCCTCGAGGGGCCGATGACCGAGTCATGCGCCGAGTTTCCCGCGCGCCACGTGTTTATCAAGTGCCCGGAGTGCCGCCGTGTGATCGATGAGGCACGCCTGCACGACAACCTCGAGGTGTGCCCCCGTTGCGGCAAGCATTTTCGCGTGAGCGGGCGCGACCGTATGCGCATGACGGTCGACGCGGGTACCTTTGAGGAGTGGGATGCCGAACTGGCGTCAGAGGACTTCCTCTCGTTTCCCGGCTATGCCGACAAGCTTAAGAGCGTGAGCGAGCGTTCGGGCGAGCGCGATGCCGTCGTGTGCGGCAGGGGTAAAATCCGCGGCTGCGATACCGCGCTCTTCTTTATGGACGCCAACTTTATGATGGGCTCGATGGGCTCCGTGGTGGGCGAGAAGATCTGTCGTGTCTTTGAGCGCGCGGCCGAGTTGGGGCTGCCGGTCGTTGGCTTTACCGTATCGGGTGGCGCCCGC
>USBX01000240.1 GCA_900552995.1 uncultured Collinsella sp. | reverse complement strand
GAGATTAGCGAGTGTCTCGTGGGCTCGGAGATGTGTATAAGAGACAGGTCCGTGGCAGCCGAGCCCGCGGCGGACCCGGCACCGACAGCCCCGCCGCCACAGCCCGCGAGCGCAAGCGACAACGCGCCCACGGCGAACGCCGAGGCAAACCCCCGGCGCGTCATCTCAACATCAAACGCGCGCATCGTTAGCACTTCCCCTCGTTAGGCATCGACCAGGCGTGATGGTCGGTATGCAGCAACTCCTCGGCCAGCGGCGAGAGCGGCGCACCCAAGAACTCGCGATAGCATGCCTGAACATCGGGGTTCTCGTGCGAGAAGCGAATGTCCGCAGCGGCATCCAGGCCCCACAGCACCTGGCCGCGCTCGGCCGCCAGCTCGCAGCCGTCGTGGATGGGCTGACCGCCGCCACCGACGCAGCCGCCCGGGCACGCCATAACCTCAACGAAGTCATAGCTCACACGGCCGTCGCGAATCGCGTCGAGCAGGCGGGCGGCGTTGCCCAGCCCGTGCGCCACGGCGACGCGTACCTTGGTGCCATCGATATCGGCCACGGCCTCCTTCCAGCCGTCCAGGCCGCGCACATCGGTAAAGAAGTCGGCGTCGGGGTTCTTGCCCGTCACCAGGTAATAGGCCGAGCGCACGGCGGCCTCCATCACGCCGCCCGTGGCGCCAAAGATCACACCTGCGCCCGTGCCAAAGCCCAGCGGCGTGTCGAGCGGCTCCTCAACCAGCGTATCCACGCTCACGTGGCTCGCGCGGACCATGCGCACCATCTCGCGCACCGTCAGTGCAACGTCCACATCGGGCGTGCCGTCCTCGCCCACCATGCTCGGCAGCGCGCACTCGGCCTTCTTGGCCGTGCACGGCATCACGGACACCACAAACAGGCGCTCGGGCTCCACGCCCAGCACCTTGGCGTAGTAGGTCTTGGCAATAGCGCCAAAGATCTGCTGCGGCGACTTTGACGTAGACAGGCTGTCGACAAACTCGGGGTAACGGGCCTTCACAAAGCGCACCCAGCCCGGGCAGCAGCTCGTAAACATGGGCCAACCGCGGCTGTCGTCCTCGCCCTTGGCGGCCTTACCCAGGCGCTCGAGCAGTTCGGAGCCCTCTTCCATAATGGTGAGGTCGGCCGAGAAATCGGTGTCGAACACGTACTCAACGCCCACGCGGCGCAGCGCGCAGGCCAGGCGCTCGACGGTGGCTTCCTCGCGCGGAATACCAAGCTCCTCGCCCCAGGCGCTTCGCACGGCCGGCGCGATCTGCACCAGCACGATCTTGTCGGGATCGGCGAGAGCATCGAACACGGTCTCGGTATCGTCACGCTCGCGCAGGGCGCCCGTCGGGCAATGCGTGATGCACTGACCGCACGCGACGCAATCGGTCTTATTGATCGGCGCACGCCCGCGGGTGCCCACGGCGGTATGCGTGGCGCGGTTGGTCAGGTCCCAAATCCCTAAGCCCTGCACGCTCTCGCACACCTTGATGCAGCGCATGCATTTGATGCACTTGTCGTTATCGCGGATGATGGGGAAATCGAAGTCCCAGCCCTCGCGCGCCAGGTGCTGCTCGTACGGCAGATAGAAAATGCCAAGGTCGTTGGCGATGGTCTGCAGGTTGCAGTTGCCGCTGCGCACACAGCTCGTACAGCGCGAGTCGTGCTGGGACAGCAGCAGCTGCACGTTGGTGCGACGGGCCTCGCGGGCCTTGGGACTGTTGGTATGGACCACCATGCCGTCGAGCACGTAGTTGTTGCAGGCGGCGACCAGCTGGTCGCAGCCCTCAACCTCGACCACGCACACGCGGCAACCGCCGATCTCGTTTAGATCGCGCAGGTAGCACAGGGTGGGAATCTGGATGCCGGCGGACTTGGCCGCGTCCAGGATCGTGGTGCGCTCGGGCACCACGACCTCGCAATTATCGATAGTGAGCTTGACCATGTTGAGTGCTCCGCTTTCGGTGTTGTCGCTGACAGTGGGGTTGTTGGGCTCTACCATTCCAGGTTCCTCCCTCCGCGGAACGCGCCAAAGCCAAAGTGGTCGCAACGCAGGCAGCGGCTTGCCTCCTGGCGTGCCTCCTCCTCGGTAAGGCCCTGCTCGACCAGATTCCAATCGTGGATGCGCTCGCCGGCCTCGCGCTCGCCCAGCTCGCAGCGGCCGCACTCGTGCTTGCCCTTAAACTGCACGGTCGGCAGCTCAACGTCGAGCTTGATCTTGTGGTCGAAGCCCAGGTAGCGGTCGATATTTGCCGAAGCCACGCGGCCGGCGTTGATGGCACGGATGACGGTGGCGGGGCCGGTCTGGCAGTCACCGCCGCTAAAGAGGCCATCGAAGTTAGGCACGGCGCCATCCGAATCGGTGACCACGCAGCCCCACTTACAGGCGACGCCCATGTCCTCAAACGGCTTGGAATCGATGTCCTGGCCAATGGCCACAAACACGCGCTCGCAGGGAATGACGCGCTCGGGCGTGGCGGCGGCACGCGGGGCCGGACGCCCACGACGGGGCTCGCCGATGATCTGCGGCTGCACGCGCAGGCCACTCACTGTCTCTTATACACATCTGACGCTGCCGACGATAAGGCTCGTGTAGATCT
>USBX01000239.1 GCA_900552995.1 uncultured Collinsella sp. | reverse complement strand
GGCTCGGAGATGTGTATAAGAGACAGATCCCGCTGTGTGCGGCCCTCAAGGGTATCTTCGTGTACTATTTTGAGAATGAGACCGGCCGCCAGCTTGTGGCCTATGACGGCGCCGTGTTTAAGGGCACACCGTACCGCGATGCCGATGGCAATCCGGTCGCCGCCTACGACGCGCTCGGCGACGACACTTTCATCTACGAGTCCGAGCTCATCGGCAACGAGACTGCGCCCGAGGCCAAGGCCATGCCCAAGTCCGAGCTCGATAATCCCTGGATCAAGCTCTCGGGTTTGCAACCCGATGCCACGGGCTTCTTCAAGAACCCCTTTGCCAAGGACGATGACTCCAACTCGGACGACGATACCAAAACCGGCATCGACGGCTCCATGGACGATGATGACAACTAGCGGGGTAATTCGGATTAATATTCATACGCGCTAACATGCAATTTCGCTGAAGGGCCGGCATTGTGCCGGCCCTCTTTTTTGCACTTGCGCGGTGGGATGGTAATATCGTTACGTTTGAACTGTTTCGATGTGAAACCGAGGAGATTCCCTCTATGAGTGCTGACTACCCGTCAATGACTACGGCCGAGATCCGCTCCAAGTTCCTCAACTTCTTTGAGGAGCGCGGTCTTAAGCTCTATCCTTCTTCGTCCCTCGTCCCCGACGATCCTTCGCTGCTGCTTGCCAACGCCGGCATGAACCAGTTTAAGGAGTACTACCAGGGCAAGAAGACCATGAAGGAGATCGGCGCTATCTCCTGCCAGAAGTGCGTCCGCACCAACGACATCGATTGCATCGGCGAGGACGGCCGTCACCTGTCCTTCTTCGAGATGCTCGGTGACTTCTCCTTTGGCGGCGTCTCCAAGCAGCAGGCCTGCGCTTGGGCCTTTGAGCTCATTACCAAGGAGTTCAAGCTGCCGCTCGACCGCCTGTACTTCACCGTCTTTACCGAGGACGACGAGACCCACGATGTGTGGCGCTCCCTGGGCGTTGCCGAGGATCACATTTCTCGCCTGGGCGAGGACGACAACTTCTGGGCCGCTGGCCCCACCGGCCCCTGCGGTCCGTGCTCCGAGATTTACTTTGATATGGGCGAGGAGGTCGGCTGCGGCGGCCCCGACTGCAAGCCTGGCTGCGACTGCGACCGCTTCCTGGAGTTCTGGAACCTCGTCTTTACCCAGTACGACCGCCAGGAGGACGGCTCCATGCCGGAGCTGCCGCACCGCAACCTCGATACGGGTATGGGCCTGGAGCGCATGGCCGCCATTATGCAGCACAAGACCGCCAATTACGACGGCGATCTGATGCAGCATCTCATCAAGCTGGGTGAGAAGATCAGCGGCAAGACCTATGACGCCGACGATTACTCCGGTGCCAGCCGCTCCCTGCGCATCATCGCCGACCACTCCCGTGCCGTCGACTTTATGATCTCGGACGGCATCCTTCCCGGTAACGAGGGTCGCGAGTACGTCCTTCGCCGCCTGCTCCGTCGTGCCGTGTTCCACGGTCGCCTGCTGGGCATCGAGGGCGCCTTCCTGACCAAGTTCATTGACGAGGTTAACGCTCAGATGGGCGAGGCCTATCCCGAGCTGCTCAAGAATGTTGCGCTCGTCAAGGGTATCGTCGCCTCCGAGGAGGAGCGCTTCTCCACGACGCTCGACAACGGCCGTGTTTACCTGGACGAGGCCCTGGCAGCGCTTGTCGAGGGCACCGTGCTTCCGGGTGACGTTGCCTTTAAGCTGCACGACACCTTTGGTTTCCCCATTGACCTGACCGTCGAGATCGCCGGTACCACTGGGCACGACGTCGACATGGATGGCTTTACCGCTTGCATGGAGGACCAGAAGGCCCGCGCCCGCGCCAATGCCAAGGGCGACGCCTGGGGCAGCTTCAACGACGTGTGGGTCGAGCTTTCCGACAAGGTCGCCGCGACTGAGTTCGACGGTTATGACAACGATGTGATCGATGGCGCCAAGGTTGTCGCCATCGTGCGCAACGGCGAGTCCGTCGAGTCTGCTTCCGCCGGTGAGGACGTCGAGGTCGTGCTCGACCGCACCCCGTTCTACGCCGAGATGGGTGGCCAGCAGGGCGATGCCGGTGAGCTTTCCGCCGAGGGCGTTGCGCTGACTGTTGCCGACACCAAGAACCACAATGGCCTGTATGCTCACGTCGCGCACGTTGCCGAGGGCACACTGACCGTCGGTGCTACCGTGACAGCCGCGCTCGACGCCGAGCGCCGTGGCTTCCTGCGCCGCAACCACACCGCCACGCACCTGCTCGACGCCGCCCTTAAGCAGGTCCTGGGCGAGCACGTCTCCCAGGCCGGCTCGCTGGTGACGCCCGAGCACCTGCGCTTTGACTTCACGCACTTCGAGGCTCTGTCCTCCGAGCAGCTCAAGGCTGTCGAGGACCTGGTCAACCAGCAGATCTTCGCTTCCAAACCGGTCGTGACCCGCGTCATGGGCATCGACGAGGCCAAGGCCGCCGGTGCTGTCGCCCTCTTTGGCGAGAAGTACGGCGACGTCGTCCGCGTCGTCTCCGTGGGCGCCGAGGATCAGCCGTTCTCCCGTGAGCTCTGCGGCGGTACGCATGCCGCCAATACTGCCGAGATTGGCC
>USBX01000238.1 GCA_900552995.1 uncultured Collinsella sp. | reverse complement strand
CGAGATTAGCGAGTGTCTCGTGGGCTCGGAGATGTGTATAAGAGACAGCGGCAAGGGCGGGGCGGGCGTCCTCCTTTTGCGTCATAAGCCCATTGACGACCTCGTGGATCACGCCGTCGCCGCCAAGGGCGATAACGGTGCGATAACCCTGTGCCTGTGCGGCCAGCTCCTTGGCGTGTCCCATACGCTCGGTCAACACCAGGTCAAACTGGGATGCGCGTGCAGTCATGTCCAAAAAGCGTTGCAGGCGCTCGGCAACTTCGTGCGCCGCACCCGACTGGGCGGCTGGGTTGGCGATGATGAGCGTGCGGCCAAAATCAGTTGCGTGCATGGGGCGACTCCTGGCGTATGACGTGACGGTGCGGTCGCGCTCGGGTCGAATTGCTCCCGATTGTGGCTGCACGGCGAATACTAACGTCTACTCTATCAGGTCGTTGTGGCGCTCGATAGCCTCTGCCACCGTGCCGCCCTCGTCCACAATAAGCGAACGGCGTTTAGGCGAGACAATGCGCTGTGCGGGATATACGCCGCGGTGTCCGCCGGCGAGATAGCTGATAAACGCCACGATCACGAAGAAGCCGGCGGCCGTGCCGTGGAACAGGTCGATGGCCATCATGCAGGTGGTGATGGGCACGTTAAGGCCGGCGCAGAACACGCCGAGCATGCCCAGCGCCGCTAGAAAGCTGGGGTCGATTCCGACGAGGCAGCCGATCCAGCCGCCGAGCGCCGCACCGATGCCAAACAGAGGCGTGACCTCGCCGCCTTGGAAGCCGGCGCCCAGGGTAAGCGCTGTGACGACCAACTTGATGGCTGCGTCCGCCAGGGTGGTGTTGCCTGCAAACCCGGCGCCGGAAAGCCACGTGGAAAGGCCGGCGTAGTCCCAGGCGTCGAGGAGGGCGTAGGCGGCCAAAACCACGAGTGCGCCTATGAGTGCGCGAACGAGGTAATTGGTGATAAAGCGGCCGTACAGGCTCTTGACGGTACGAACCGACCAGGCAAAGAGACGTGCGGTGAGACCAAAGATGATGGCGCTGATGACTACGATGACAACCGTCCGTGGTGTCATGTTGGGAACGTTGGCGATGACATTCGCCTCGTACTCGGTTCCCAAGGCAAGCGACGTAAAGTAGCCGGTAAACGAGGCGACCAGGCAGTAGATGCCCGCGGTGTAGTCGATCTTGCCGATAAAGCACATCTCCATGCCAAAGAAAGCTCCAGCAAGGGGTGAACCGAATACGGCGCCAAAGGCCGACGAGATGCCGGCGAGCATGAGGTCGTGGTGGTCATGCTTTTTGAGGTGGGCGAGGCTCGAGATGTTGCTGGCGATGGTGCCGCCAATCTGCACCGCAGCTCCCTCGCGACCGGCCGACCCGCCCGTTAGGTGCGTGAGCGTGGAGCAGACGAAGGTGAGAACGGCCATGCGCATATGGATGAGGCGTGTGCCCAGAGCGGAGTCGATGACCAGGTTGTTACCGCGTTTGGCGGCAAGGCCGTGGTTTTTGTACACCCATGCGGTGGCAACGCCCACAACGGGAAGCAAGGCGTAGACCCATGCATGGTGCTCGCGATAGTCGGTCGCGATATTCAGCGAGGTCAAAAACGCCCAGGCGGCAACGCCCATGGCGAGCGAGACGATGACGACGAATACGAGCAACTTGGCGCTCGCGAGTAGGTTGCGGACGTTGCGGCGTGTGTCGGCAGCTAAGAGATGCTCGGAGCGGGTGAGCTGATGCCTGCCGGCCATGATGACGTCGTTCAGGGAGAAAAAGCCGCCGTCGTCGAGCGACTGAGAATGATCCTGCGCTTCGTTTGCGCTTTCGGGTTTGTCGGTAAAAGTCATACGTTCCTCTTTTGGGTTGCAACACGAGCATTATAAAACGCGGTAAACGCGACGAGCCGGTGGGTTGGTTTTGGTTTTGTTTCGCGGCTTGCGGCCGACAGATGTATTCGCGGCCGCGGGCCAGGTCTTGAGCAGGCGGCGAGGGATTATACTGAGATAAACATAAAGAATCGGCGCTTTAGTTGCGCGCCGCAGCATGCTAGAGGTGCATATGGCTGAGAAACTCATTCCGTTGGAGGACGCACAGGCGATCGTCTTGTCGCACGTGAATCGCACCGAAGTCGTCGAGATTCCCGTGTGGCAGGCCGTCGGTCTTCCCTTGGCCGAGGATGCGGTGGCCGATATCGACATCTCGCCGTTTGCCAACAGCGCTATGGACGGATATGCCGTGCGCTCGTCGGACTTGGCGCGGGCATCTGGCGAAGCGCCGGTGACGCTCGACGTTATCGGACACGAGGCCGCGGGCCGTGTGTTTGAGGGCGCAATCGGCGCGGGTGAGACGGTCCGCATCATGACGGGCGCGCCGGTACCCGAAGGTGCCGATGCCGTGGTGAAGTACGAGATCGTCGACGTGCTCGATGGCGACGGCAACGAGGGCTCGCACGTTCGCTTCTCGGCGCCTGCCAGGGTAGGGGAGAACGTTCGCTCTGCCGCCGAGGAGGCTCATGCCGGCGATGTTGTGATGCACGCCGGCGAGGTCGTGGCTCCGGCGGGCGTGGGTCTGCTGGCAAGCGCCGGATACGCGAGTGTGAAGGTGCACGCTGACCCACGCGTGGGCAT
>USBX01000237.1 GCA_900552995.1 uncultured Collinsella sp. | reverse complement strand
GATCTACACGAGCCTTATCGTCGGCAGCGTCAGATGTGTATAAGAGACAGCCCTATGTCATCTGATTCTAATGCACAAACATGCGCACGAACTTGTGCTTCCAGCTTGCGTAAGGGGCATAGCGGAACGGCACGTCCAGCCATGTTGCTTTGTTCACGATGCTCTTCTTGTGGCTAAACGTATCGAAGCTCTCACGGCCATGGTACTGGCCCATACCGCTCGCACCCATGCCGCCAAAGCCCATATGGCTCGTAGCCAAGTGCATGATCGTGTCGTTGACGCAGCCACCACCAAAGGGCACGCAGCGCACAAAGCGCTGCTGAGCCGCACGGTCCTGGCTAAAGATATACAGGGCCAGCGGCGTCGGACGATCCGTAATAAACGTCTCGGCCTCGTCTAAGCTTTCAAACGTCAGCACCGGCAAGATGGGACCGAAGATCTCCTCCTGCATCACGGCGTCATCGGGGGTCACGCCGTCCAAAATCGTCGGCTCAATCTTGAGCGATGACTCGCGCGCCGTGCCTCCAAGCACAACCTTATCGGGATCGATCAGCCCACGCACGCGCGCAAAATGCTTGGCGTTGACGATATGCCCGTAGTCCTCGTTATCGAGCGGATGTTCACCAAACATACGGCGGGCCTCTTCCTTGATAAGGCCCAGCAGCTCGTCGTGCACGCGCGCATCGACCAGCAGGTAGTCGGGCGCCACGCAGGTCTGCCCCACGTTGAGCCATTTACCAAAGGCGATACGGCGTGCCGCGACCTTCAAGTTAGCCGTCGCATCCACGATGCAGGGGCTCTTTCCGCCCAGCTCAAGCGTCACGGGCGTGAGGTTTTTGCTCGCGCGCTCCATAACGAGCTTGCCGACCGAAACGCTACCGGTAAAGAAGATCTTGTCCCAGCACTCATCGAGCAGCGCTTCGTTCTCGGCGCGCCCGCCCTCGACAACCGTCACCAGGCACGGATCAAATGCCTCTTCACAGATTTGCTTGAGCACCGCGCTCGATGCCGGAGCATAGGCGCTCGGCTTGATGACCACGGTATTGCCCGCGGCAAGGGCGCCGGCGAGCGGCTCGAGTGTTAGCAAAAACGGGTAGTTCCACGGAGCCATGATGAGTGTGACGCCATAGGGCACGGCTTGCGTTTTGCACACGCTCACGGCGTTAGCGAGATCGCACGGACGCAGGCGCGGACGACTCCACCGAGCCACGTGAGCGATCTGATGTCGAATCTCGGAAAGCGACGTACCAATCTCGCACATATAGGCCTCGTCATGCGACTTCCCCAAATCGGTCTTGAGCGCATGGGCGATATCGGCCTCGTGGGCCCGCACCGCATCGCGTAAACTCACGAGCGCACGACGTCGAGCATCGACATCAAACGTGGCGTGCGTCTTAAAATAGGCGCGCTGATCGGCAACGATGCGCGCGATTTCCTCGGTGTTCATGGGCCCTCCTAGTTCTCGTCTTCAAACATACCACCCGCAACGACCTCGTACATATGCTCGAGCTCCAAACGGTCCATTAAAAGCGGAACGGGGTACAGGGGATTGGCCTCGGCATCGGCATGCGCCGCCATCGCAGGAATGTCGGAGCGGCGAATGCCCGTCACATATTTGGGTATGCCCAAGGCGGCGTTCATGCGGTCGACCCAATCGATAAAGGCCTCAGCAGCCACGTTGTCCAGCGCATTAGCCGGCGCAATGCCGGCCATGCGGGCGAGATCGGCGAGCTTGGGAGCAGCAGCTTCGCCATAGGCGCGAAGCATGTGCGGCAGGATGATGGCGTTGGCCAAGCCGTGGGGAATCCCGTAACGCCCGCCCAGGCTGTGCGCGATGGCATGGACGTATCCAACATAAGAGCGCGTAAAGGCAACGCCCGCTTTATACGCCGCCGAAAGCATATTGCGGCGCGCACGCATGTTGCCACCGCACTCATAGGCCTCGAGCAAATTGTCGTGGATGAGCTGCACCGCCTGGCGCGCCATCTTGCGCGTATAGGGCGTGGTGCTGCGCCCGATAAAGGCCTCGACGGCATGTGTCAGGGCGTCCATGCCCGTTTGCCCCGTAATGGAGGCGGGCAGGCCGCGCGTAAACTCGGGGTCGTGCACCGCAAAGCGCGGGATCAGCACAAAGTCGTTAATGGGATACTTGTAGTGCGTCTCGTCGTCGGTAATTACCGCTGCAAGCGTGACCTCGCTTCCCGTGCCCGCCGTGGTGGGAACGGCGATGAGCAGCGGCAGGCGACGATGGATACGCAACAGGCCGCGCATCTTGTTGATGGGCTTCTTTGGCTGCGCGATGCGCGCGCCCACGCCCTTGGCGCAGTCCATGGCCGAACCGCCGCCAAAGCCGATAATGGCCTGGCAGGCGCTCTCTCGATACAGAGATGCCGCTTCCTCCACGTTTGAGACCGTGGGGTTCGCACGTGTTTCGGCATAGACCGCAGCGCTAATTCCCTTGGACGCGAGCGCTGTCTCGAGCGGTGCCGTGAGCCCCAGACGGGCAATGCCGGGATCTGTCACGATAAGAACATGGTGTATTGAACGCTTTTGAAGCACTGCGGGCACTTCCTCAGCGCTGTCTCTTATACACATCTCCGAGCCCACGAGACACTCGCTAA